>DAAL01000139.1 GCA_001701065.1 Bacteroidales bacterium GP4 | reverse complement strand
GGACATACAAAACCGAGGATAAATCGTCAGGCGTGGCTCTCGCCAATATAACACGCTTCGAGCAGAAAGGCCTCATATCCCTGAAGAATCTGATACTCCTTGCTATCTCGATGGATTATCTGCAAGAAGTGCGCGACATATTCGCCGCTCCAAAGTATTCCACGATGGAAGAACTCACTCAGATACGTAAGAATACCGGCAAAAAGAAAGCATACAACCGTAAACCCCGCACCGATGAAGAAGATTGACCGTCTTTCTGTGAAATACCATGACCGCAATGTCGGCACGATGTCGCTTACACCCGACAACCGCCTGTGCGTTTTTGAATATGACCGTGAGTGGCTTGCCGACGGTTTCAGCATCTCCCCGCTGGAGTTGCCGTTGAAACCGGGTATGTTCATAGCCAAGCCGACACCGTTCAACGGTGATTTCGGCATTTTCGAGGACAGTCTCCCGGATGGCTACGGACGTTATCTGCTTCACAAGGCTCTGCTACGCGAAGGCATCAATGATTCCGACTTGTCGGCACTCGACAGGCTGAGCATTGTCGGCAGTGCTGGCATGGGTGCGCTGACATACGCTCCTGTCTCTAACATTGTTACAGGTGAGGAGACCGACGATTTCGACATGCTCCAGCAAAAGGCTCTGGAGGTGCTTCGGGAACGACAGGATGATGATGCCGAACTCCTGCTTTTCAACAGCGGCAACAGTGGCGGGGCAAGACCTAAAGCGGTGTTCTCGGACAGTGACGGTCACTGGCTTGTCAAATTCCGGCACATCTACGACCCCAAGAATATCGGTGAGCAGGAATATATCTACAACGAGACAGCTCGAAAGTGCGGGTTAACGGTTCCTGATTTCAAACTGGTCAATGGCAAATACTTTGCGTCACGCCGTTTCGACCTGACGCAATCCGGCGAAAGATTGCATACAGCCACAGCCGGAGGTCTACTCTGCATATCTCTCGGCAATCCGATTCTTGACTACAGCAATCTGCTTGCACTGACAGGTTTTCTGACACAGAACCCGAAGGATGTCGAGGAGATGTTCCGGCGCATGGTGTTCAACTATCTTACCGACAACAAGGATGACCACTGCAAGAATTTCAGTTTCATTGTGCGCCGTGACTCTTCGGGTAAATGGCGATGGCACATAGCCCCGGCATACGACCTTACTCTATGCACCGAAGGTTACAACGGCGAACACGCCACATCGGTCAACGGCACCGGGGATCCTACAATCTCGGATTTCATAGCCGTCGGCACCAAGATAAAACTGCCGGAAACGGTATGCCGCAGGATAATAGAAGAGGTGGCCGACAACTGCGGCAATCTGCTCAGATACAAAATCAAATAATCAATCTTCCGGGTTATTGTCATCGTTGACACCCAAATTCCCTGTTATTCTTGGGAGCCAAAAAGATTGTTCATAAATCCCATGAAACGTATGTCCTTTGCCGAGGGGCGTTTAACACCCTGTAACGCCATGTCGAGGAATGGCTTGTATAACGGGGCAAGCGACTTTCTCACCTCGTCCGGCATGAACATGGTCCATGCCCCGGCGGAAACATCATCGCATGTCACCACCAGCCCGAGCTTCTGGAGCATATAGTAACTTTTGCGGGACTTGCGGGTCACACCTTTGTCAGGTCCCGCCTGCACAATCTCGTCCAACAGCTGGAGTTCCGCCTTCGCCAGCCTCGTGACAACCTCCATCGGGTTCTCCAGCACTTCATCCGACAGCCTTTCAGCCGTCTTCTGTTTCGTGTAGTTCGGACTGACCCACAGATCCAGTTTCTTCGCTATCATCAGAAGTTGCTCCTTTGTCATCGCCACATAAATCTGAAACAACTCTATTCCGGTTGTCTGTTGCGGATTGTCGGTAATAATCAGTTTGTACATAAAAACTTAACGCTTATAGTCCATAAAAATTATGCAAGAGGGGCGGACTTCACAGCCCGCCCCTCTCAGATATATAAAAAGAATTGTATCGCTTTGGTGTCAGGATTACGGATAGACAATCCCGGCTATTACAGCCCGAGCAGAACTCCCGGAAGATCAGCCCGGGCCAGCAGATGGTTACATGAGGAAATGTTCATATTGAATGACAGCGACCTGAGACCCACCATCTCTCCGATTTTTCCCAGCCAGTTGGATACCCTGTATTTAAGTGCCCTGTCCAGTTTTATTAGGGGTGAAGTCTTCAATGGGAACAGGGAATCCCAATGTCGGCTCTCATACTTTTTCAGGATTGCCAAGGCCCGGGAGTCAAGTCTCAGGGTTATTTCTTTCCCGTTGCCGCGTCGCCGGTATTTAAGCACATCACCGTTAAGATTCCCCGTCGTGAGGGCCATTATGTCTGTCAGCTCCATTCCGCGGCAGTAAAACCCGAACATGAACATGTCGCGGGCCAGGTCAAGATTATCGGATTTGGACAAATCAAGATTCGCAATCTTTAAGAGTGTTTCCCGGCTGAGACAGGCATTTTCGTTGCCGACTGTGTCTAATGAGACTTTGGTATTCACATTCCTGAACATATCTTTATCAAACACTGCAATGCCTTCCTTTACGGCGTGACTTATCCCGGCGCGGAGTGTGCGCAGGTAGAACGACTGGGTACTGTCGGCCACCCCGTTGTCTTTGAGCCATCCGGCGTAATCTTCTATGAAATTATGGTTTATATCGGTCAATGACACATCTTCATCTCCAAGGAAACGTTTCTGGCTGTTAGCTGTACTTTTGTACGAGTCCGACATGCTTTCACGCCCTTCAGACAACATTTTACGGGACAGGAGGCTGAATAGTTCCGGCAATGACTCAGGCTTCATGTCTGTATCTTCAGAGACAGCGTATTTGCTGCCGACTTTTTTGTACTTGAAGAACGGAATGAGATCCTTCTTCAAAGTGGCGACATCCGTGTCCCAGATAAAATCCTCGGCAATCCGGGTATCGAGCCTGTCATTGGCTATTACAGACTTCAATCGCTCGGAAACATCATCTATACTAAACGGCGAGCCGCTGTTACGGAGTTTGTCAATGATCAGATAGGTATTGTAGACGTATGGGAGCAACTCTTCACGCAAATCCCGGAAGCGTGCGCCTTTTTGCACGGAAACACCGATGTTGACACTCCTGTGCTGCGAACGCACCGTGCCGTCAGACATCGGTTCCCGCTCAACAATGCTGAGATAAACCTTCCCGGGCTTATCAGGATGCAGTTTGCTCCTCGCCTCCTGTATTTTCAACGTAATCAGATACATCTATCCATTATAGGCAAACGGATTCTCACATTTTATATGCTATGGGGTTTCATATACTCATAAACGAAAAACTCCATAAGTGTCTTTTTACAGATTTAGGGAGGAAATGAATCCCAAGATTCTTGATTTATCATTTGTAGGTATCGTGGCATATTGTTCGATGACAGATTCGACCCATTTGGGTCCATGCCCCCCGATTGAGGGAAAGAAATTTTCAAGTTCACCTACATGAGGCATAAAAATACCCTTATTTTTGAAATCCTCGTCAATGAAGTGGAAGGATTTTGTAGCATTTCCATTTGGAATGCTACCTACGCCTCCATGCTTCACCATGTCCCAACCTTTAGGTATTCTGAGACCGGATTTAAAAGCTTCCAATTCCTTTTTAGATATTTCCTCATTATCTGGGCATGTTTTGGAATCGATATATTTTTGAATATAACCCTTCAGTTCTCCAAGAGTGAATTTTTTGTCAAGTGATTGAACTCCACTTTTCACATCGTTGTATTTTGAAGAAATTGCATCCCATTCACCTCCACATATCTCAAAAGTTGACTTTACAAGCTCAGCGTCATTAAGAAAATCCAGATCAGGAATAATTCTGAAATCCACCCCCAGAGTGTTGAGCATACCGGCCACTATCGGAAATCTACGTTTCCCCTCACAATAAATGAAGAGTGTATTTGAAGTCCGGCCTTTCGAGGACATAATCTCATCAAGCACCATAGAGTAAATCTTGCAATCCGAGTCACTCTCACATAACACCACAGACTGATGGAAGAGTGCATCAAGGATATTTGAATACTTCATGAACGAATCCTTCCAAGATTCACTCAATGCGTTGTTGTCAAGCAGTTTGACAAAATTTGTATTGCCGTCTCTGGTGATACGGATAATTTTTATACGCTCCGGTGCCTTTTCTATAAGACCTTTAAGAAGATCCTGACTATGAGTGGCAATAAAAGCCTCCTTATCCATTGGAATCATTTCCGGTAGAATTTCTCCTAGAATCTTTGCCTGTGGTGGATGCAGGAACGACTCTGGTTCATCAATTAGGAACACGGAATAGTTGGGCATTAAAAGATTGAGAAGAATGCCAGTGAAACTTCGCATACCGTCTCCTTGCTCCTCAAGCCGTGGCATGTTTTTTTGCTTCTCCTTAAACATATCCATCAGTTCATCGATCTCTTTCTCTCCCTGCCTGTCAAATTTATGAATAGCCCCGAGAAGAAGGGATATATTTTTGGTTTCGGAGCTGACTGACAATTCATAGCCAAACGTTCTATGGAAAAAATCGGAAAGCTTTTTCCTTGTCGCAAGGTTATCCTTTACAATCTGAATAGGATGAGAGCGAGGTTCCTCTGGATTGAGCAAAGCAGGAGGAGAAACAAGCGATAATCGGTTTTCAGTGTTTAGAAAACTAAAGAAAACAGGTCGGAAGTATTTATCATAACTCTTCCCTGATTTGAAAGAGTCTAACCAGGAAGAATATACATCCGCGCCGAGAAAATTATACTGAATATTTTTGACATCAGCACAAGAAACCTTGGCAAATGAGGCCATCCACTGATTAAAATTATCATCTATGACTTTCTCAACTGCAACTGAAGACACAACCTTACCAGTTGAACTGCCTCCGATAAGATTGAACACATCTTTTAGAGACTGACTTTTCCCTGCATTATTGGGTCCCACAAAGACAATGATGTCACCGGGAGAAACAGGTACGGAGAATCCGTTGTTGAAGACAATGTTTTTAATAAAATATTTTGAATCCGACATGATTAGAGATGGATGGCTGTATAAGATTGAAATAGTCTCATTGGCCTACCTAAAAAGGAATATTGAGAAGGTAAAGCGGATGGAAACAACCGACCTTATGGAGATATTCCGAATATGTTTTTGGGTTTGGATTTGTGTTGAGGGGAATCAGCGGTTTTTGTACATGTCGTCGTAGTAGCGCTCGTAGTCGCCGGAGGTGATGTTGTCCATCCATTCCTGGTTGTCGAGATACCAGCGGACAGTCTTCTCGATTCCTTCCTCAAACTGCAGACTTGGTTCCCATCCGAGTTCAGCCTGAAGCTTGCGGCTGTCGATTGCATAGCGCATGTCGTGGCCAAGACGGTC
>DAAL01000016.1 GCA_001701065.1 Bacteroidales bacterium GP4 | reverse complement strand
GAGGCTTTCTATCTGAAATCATGGTGGACTGACGAGCCGGTGCTGCACATTTTCCCTCACTGGAATCTGAAAGGTCATGAAGGGGAGAACGTGAAAGTGTGGGCTTACAGCAACATGGACGAGGTGGAGCTTTTCGTGAACGGTAAGAGCCTTGGACGAAAACCGATGCCCCGCAACGGACACCTTGAATGGGATGCGGTGTATCAGCCCGGCAATGTGAAGGCTGTCGGCTACAAGAACGGCAAAAAGGCGATGACCACAAAAATTGAGACTACAGGAGCGGCGGCTCATGCCGAACTCAGTGCCGACCGCAGCGAAATAGCTGCCGACAACCGTGACGTGGCGGTGGTGACAGTGAAATTAGTGGACAAGAAAGGGCGTTTTGTCCCTGATGCGTGTGAGCAGGTGAATCTCACCGTCAGCGGTCCAGTCAGGATTCTTGGCGTAGGCAACGGTGACCCGGCTTATCGTGACAGCGAACAGCCGCAGGACCGTGACGCGCGTAACTATACAGTCAAGACTTTCAACGGGCTTGCGCAGGTGCTTCTGCAGTCCATGGGCAACGACGCAGGTGAGGGGATATTGACAGTAGAAGGGGAAAATGTTCCGGTATCGACACTAAACATTGTTGTAAAATGAGAAAGTTATTTGCATTAGCGGCTACTGCGGTTGTCGCTGTATTTGGAAGCTACGATGTTATGTCCATGGATGTCGTTCCTCTTAACCGGGGATGGAAAATCGGCAAAGGTTGGGAATCGTCGCTTCAAAACGGCGCGGCGGTTGACCTTCCGCACACATGGAACGCAGCCGATGCCATGTTTGGCGACACTGACTATTACCGTGGCATGAATTGCTACTCCAAGAAGATCAAGTTGCCGGAGGAGTATGCCGGCAAGCGTGTGTTTCTGAAAGTCAATGCGGCGCAGACTGTGGCTGATGTGTATGTGGATAAGAAATTTGTGGGGCAGCATAAAGGTGGCTATACGGCTTTCGTGTATGAACTCACTGATTTTATCGAGCCGGGCAAGGAGCATGAATTGAACATCAGGGTCAGCAATGCGCAGACTATGGACATCGCCCCCATATGCGGCGACTTTAACACTTACGGCGGTCTTTACCGCGGAGTGGAATTGCTTGTCACTGACGATCGGTGCATAAATCCGGCGTTCTATGCATCGCCCGGTGTCTTGGTGTCGCAGAATAATGTGAGTAAATCTTCGGCTGATATAGACGTTAAGGTGCATCTTTCGCAGAAAAATGAATCGCTTGACGGATGCACGCTCGACGTGGCGGTGAGGGATGGCGACCGCATAATAGCTGACAAGAAGGTGAAGCTGTCGGATGCGCAGCCCCATGCCGAATGCCGGTTTACTATAAAATCGCCACGGTTGTGGCAAGGAGTCAAGGACCCTCATCTTTACACTGTGCAGGCTACATTGCGGCATGGCGACACACTGCTTGACAGCCGCGAGGAGAAGATTGGGCTGAGGTCGATAAAGGTTGACCCTGACAAGGGATTTTTCTTGAACGGTGAGCCTTACCGCCTTAACGGTGCCAACATGCATCAGGATAGAGCGGAACGTGCTTCGGCTTACCGCAACAGTGATTTTGATGAAGATCTCGAAATCGTAAAGGAGATGGGATGCAATGCCATGCGCCTGTCCCATTACCCTCATGCCAAATACCTTCATCACAAGATGGACAGCCTTGGCATAATTGCATGGAGCGAGATTCCGTTTGTCAACATCTATGTAGCGAATCCTGATTATGAGGAAAATCTTCGGCAGCAGCTTAAAGAGCTTGTCTATCAGAATTATAACCATGCGTCTATCCCGTTTTGGGGACTGTTTAACGAGATTAACGGCGGATGGATGGACGATCCGAACCCTATGGTTACAGAGCTTGTGGAGCTTGCCAAGTCGATTGACCCGTCCCGACATGTGACTGGCGCAAGCAATCAGGACGACAAGTTCAACGGAACTACCGATTTTATAGCCTTCAACCGCTATTTCGGATGGTATGGCGATGAGCCTGCGGAGATGGGGCGGTGGCTTGACCGTGAACACCAGGCGCATCCCGAGCGGTCTATCGGCATCAGTGAATACGGTGCCGGGGCAAGTGTGTGGCAGCAAAGCGATTCGCTTGTGCATCCTGAACCGTGGGGTCAGTGGCATCCTGAGAATTGGCAGACTTATTACCACATAGAGAATTGGCGGCAGCTTCAGGAGCGTCAGTGGTTGTGGTGTAATTTCATTTGGTGTATGTTTGACTTCGGAGCCGCCGGACGTAGGGAAGGCGACACGTTTGGACGTAACGACAAGGGGCTTGTGACCTATGACCGAAAGGTTAAAAAGGATGCTTACTACTTTTATAAAGCCAATTGGAACAAGGATGACAAGTTCCTTTATATAGCATCGAAACGTAACGACCACAGGTCACTGCCGGCTATAGAGCTGCAGGTGTTCAGTAATTGCGGTGCTGCGGAGCTTACTGTCAACGGGAAGAGTTACGGCGTTAAGAGTCCTGACGAAGTGTGCGTGATAACGTGGGATTCTGTTCCATTGTCGCCGGGCGAGAATCGCATCACCGTCACTAATGACACCGCAACTGACACCTTTACCCTCTATCGAACCGATGCTCCCTCATTTTCTCGCTGAAATCAGTGTCCGCATCTCCGAAGCTCCATATTGAGGGAGAGTATCGTTTATCTTCCCTAAGCTCCCTACGGTCGCATAGGGTTAAGCAAAAATCGACACCTCCGGTGTCGTCCAACGTCATATATGGAACCTCGGCGAGGTGACATGGCTGCAATAATCCTTCGTTCAAAGAAAATGGCGGTGAATTGTTGGAAAAGTTAAGTGAAAAAGGTATATTTGCATAAAATTAAAATCTAATGCAGATATGGAAATTTGGATAGTGTGGATAATAGTAGCCGCAGTGCTTGTGATAGTGGAAGTGCTTTCGCAGATGGTGTGGACTCTTTGCCTTGCCGTGGGATGTGCCGGAGCTTTGATCGCGTCATTGTTTGGCGTGGACCTTGCGTGGCAGATTATCGTGTTGGCAGTAACATCGGTGATTGCTTATCTGGTTATGATGCTTTGGTTCAAGCGTTGGCATGAAGAATCAGCTGCGAAGGAAGGTCGTGATTTCCGCACAGGAATGGACGCTCTTTTAGGACGGCGCGCGACTGTGGTCAACGAGATAAAGCCGGGCGAACTGGGCAGAGCGAGAATCGACGGTGACTGCTGGCAAGTGAAAGCCCCCGGTGTGCCTGACACTATAAAACACGGTGAAGAGGTGGTGGTGAACGGCTATGACAGCATCATCCTCACTGTGGAACGAATCAAACGATAAGAAATACCCTCAAAAAAAATAATGTTATGACTACAACTTCAATTATTCTGGCTGTGGCTGTCGTGCTGCTTGCCATAGTGATTATTTCGGCAGGCGTAAAAGTGGTACCGCAGTCGGAAACACGTGTGATAGAGCGTCTCGGACGTTTCCACAGTGTATTATCGCCCGGTCTTAATTTCATAATCCCCTTTGTGGACCGTCCCAAGACCATCTACACGCGCCGAATAGAAAACTCAGTGGGCGGCAGGACTGTGGTGCGCATGACCGCGACCAATGTCATTGATCTGCGCGAACAAGTGTACGACTTCCCTTCGCAACAGGTGATTACCCGTGATAATGTCACCACTGAAATCAATGCCCTTATCTATTTTCAGATTACCGACCCCAAGAAAGCGGTGTACGAGATTGACAATCTCCCCAATGCGATAGAAAAGCTCACACAGACCTCACTTAGAAATGTGATAGGTGAACTGGAGCTTGACGAGACATTGACATCACGAGACACCATCAATTCCAAACTACAGGCGATACTTGACGACGCTACCAATAAGTGGGGCGTGAAGGTGAACCGCGTGGAACTTCAGGACATCACCCCTCCCGAAAGCGTGAGAGTGGCGATGGAAAAGCAGATGCAGGCTGAACGTAACCGTCGTGCCGAAATCCTTAACGCCGAGGGCGAAAAGCAGTCGTTGATTCTTAAGTCGGAAGGCGAAAAGGCATCCAAGATAAACCAAGCCGAGGCTACGAAGCGCGCCGAGATTCTCCGTGCCGAGGGTGAAGCGCAGGCAATAATACTCAACGCTCAGGCTGAAGCCGAAGCGATAAAGCGTGTGGCTGAGGCTGTTGCAGCGTCCAACACCAATCCCGCTACTTACATGCTCGCCATGAAGTACATCGAGACCCTTAAGGATATGACTTCCGGCAAGGATACTAAGACTGTGTTTCTTCCCTACGAAGCATCATCGGTGCTGTCGTCGCTCGGCTCGATAAAGAGCTTGTTCAACGCCAAGTAACATCCCTCCCAAGAGGGGGACGCACGGTTAGCGGTGGGCGAGGCAGCTGTCAAGTGAGGCTTCGATGGCTTTGCGGTCGAGATTCTGCCCGATTATGACTAATTTAATCATGCGGTCGCCATAGACTGGATCCCAGTCCTTGGCAAGTCCCGGCTCCGTAGCCATGAGTTGTTCCAATTCCTCATCGGAAGCTGTCGCAAACCACAACCCTGCCTGTGTCAGCTTTTTCTGTGAACCTGCCTGCTCGAAGAGGAATGACATGTCACGGTTGTGGCTGAAATAGAGCACTCCTTTGGTGCGGATGATGTTTTTGGGGAATTGCGTCGCGATGAAACGGTCAAACTTGTTTAGGTCGAATGCCGGACGGCGGTAGTAGACAAATGTCTGTATGCCGTATTCTTCCGCTTCGCCCTCGTCGTGATGATGGTGGTGGTGATGCTCATGTTCATGCCCGTGGTGCCCATCATGTTCATGGTGGTGGTGATGGTGGTGGTCGTCGTCATCCTCGTCCTCGTCGTCATTGTGATGCTCCAGTTCCTGAATCCAAGCCGCCGATGTAGCCACTTTCTCAAAGTCGAAGTCGTGGGTGTCGATTAGTTCGGCTATATCCACATTGGCATAGTCGGTTTCGATAATCTCGGCTTTGGGCTGAATGGCACGTATTATGGCGCGTATCCGTCCGGCTTCTTCGTGAGTCACTTCCGAGATTTTATTAAGCAGGATTATGTTGCAGAACTCTATCTGCTCGATTATCAAGTTTTCGATGTCTTCTTCGTCGATGCCGGTGCGGGTAAGGTTTTCGCCGCAGTTGAATTCGTCTTTCATTCTTAGCGCGTCCACCACGGTCACTATGCAGTCAAGCCGCGGCACGGCTCCGCGGTTGTAGTATTCCTCCATCGAAGGGATGGTGCAGATGGTTTGGGCTATGGGTGCCGGTTCGCATATGCCGCTTGCCTCGATTACGATGTAGTCAAACTTGCCTGTGGCGGCTATGTCGGCTATCTGTGTAATCAGGTCCATCTTAAGTGTGCAGCATATACAGCCGTTCTGGAGCGCTACGAGGTCAGGATTGCTGTCGTCCTGTCCCACGATACCCCCTTTCTGGATGAGCGACGCGTCGATGTTCACTTCGCCGAGGTCGTTGACAATCACAGCGAAACGGATTCCCTTTTTGTTGGACAATATGTGGTTGAGCAGGGTAGTCTTGCCGCTGCCCAGATAGCCTGTCAATAACAGTACCGGAATTTCTTTTTTACTCATAGGTCCTTTGTCTTTTAGTGCCTTTTCGGCTATGTGTTGAAATCAGGGTGCTAAATTACAAAATATTCTATTAAGTGTGAAAAAAAATCAGCCCGACTGGATGCCGGGCTGATGATATTGAGTCGTTTTACTCGCTTCGTTATTTAGCTTTTTGTTCAATTGCTGCCTTGCGGAGAACAATGTACTTGCTTGATGAAGTGTTGAGTCTTACGATTGAGTCGTTCTCAAAGTCAAGAGTGTTGACTTCAGGGATAACTTGCTTGATAAGGTCCTCAACCTGCATGTTTTCGCAAGCCATTTCGGTAGCGGGTCCGTCGCCAAGTTTTATCGAGTCGCCGTTTACGACATATGTGCCGCCTATTGTGTTGCAGTTAGTGACAACGACAAATGAGCTGTCGGCGTTGAAGTTGATGTACTGTTTTACTGCAGGGTCAACATCGGCGGGGCGAACATTTATTTTTGTTATATAAGATATT
>DAAL01000128.1:3389-3514 GCA_001701065.1 Bacteroidales bacterium GP4 | reverse complement strand
TTATATTCCTGACCTGTGCCGGGAAGGAAGCCGGGCACGTCGACGAGGGTAACCAGGGGAATGTTGAAGGCGTCGCAGAATCTTACGAAGCGGGCACCCTTGCGCGAAGCGTTGCTGTCGAGCAC
>DAAL01000128.1:0-3207 GCA_001701065.1 Bacteroidales bacterium GP4 | reverse complement strand
GAGTCTTCGAGACGGTCGATGGGGTCGGTGCACTCAACTGCGGGAGCTTCCTCGAGGTTGTTCTGGGGAATGTAGCTGAACAGCTTGCGGATGATCTTGATGGTCTCTTCGCCGTCTTCGGCTGCGAAGTGGGCCACGCCGCTCTTTGATGAGTGAACTTCGGCGCCGCCGAGAGCTTCCTGTGTAACATCTTCGCCGGTCACGGTCTTAACAACCTTCGGGCCGGTGAGGAACATGTAGGAGATGCCTTTGGTCATGATGGTGAAGTCAGTCAACGCGGGTGAGTAAACGGCACCGCCGGCGCAGGGACCGAGTATACCTGAAATCTGAGGAATTACACCTGAAGCCATGATGTTGCGCTGGAATATCTCAGCGTAGCCGGCAAGAGCGTTGATACCTTCCTGGATACGTGCGCCTCCCGAGTCGTTGAGGCCAATGACGGGCGCGCCCATCTTCATAGCCATATCCATTACTTTGCATATCTTGAGAGCCATGGTTTCTGACAGGGAGCCTCCGAATACGGTGAAGTCCTGGGCGAAAACATAGACAAGACGACCTTCGATAGTACCGTAACCGGTCACAACGCCGTCGCCGAGGTAGCTCTTTTTCTCTTGTCCGAAGTTAGTGCAGCGATGACGCACAAACATGTCAAGTTCTTCGAAGGAACCTTCGTCAAGGAGCTGAGCTATACGTTCACGTGCGGTATATTTCCCTTTGTCATGCTGCTTTTGGATGGCTTTTTCGCCACCGCCAAGTCGAGCCTGTTCGCGCAAGGCTATGAGTTCTTGCACTTTTTCAAGTTGATTGCTCATAAATTCTTTTGTGTATATTATATAATAATGTATAAAGCAAGAAGCGACAGCCTTGTCGTCGATGACAAAGCCGCCGCTGTCTTGATTGATTATTTCTTGTTAGGGTCTTCGCAAAGTTCCACGAGAGTTCCGCAAGTGGATTTCGGATGAAGGAATGCTATGTTAAGTCCTTCAGCACCTTTACGGGGAGCTTTGTCGATGAGGCGGCAACCTTTGGATTCAGCCTCGGCAAGGGCGTTGGCAACTCCGTCCTCGATAGCGAATGCTATGTGCTGGATGCCACCGCGTCCACCGTTGTTGGCGATGAATTTGGAGATTGCGCTGTCTTCGCTTGTACCTTCGAGAAGTTCGATTTTGGTTTGTCCTACTTTGAAGAAAGCGGTGCGTACTTTCTGGTCGGCAACTTCTTCGATGGCAAAACACTTTAAGCCAAGCATATTTTCATAAAAGGGGATAGCTTCTTCCAAGCTGGGCACGGCTATACCAACGTGTTCGATGTGAGAAATGTCCATGTTATAAATTGGTTTTTATGATTGTTAGTTAAGTTTGTTATCTCTAAGAGAGGGAGATATGCTGTTAAACATGTCCCCACTTAGGCATAATACACATTTCCAACTGCAAATTTAGTAAATAATGTTGAACTAATCTCCTAAAATAAATATATTATAAAGCATAAAAAAGTAAATTTTGTCATTTTCGGTCAAAAATGTCAGCATTCGTGTCATGTGGCATGTGATATTTAATTCTTTGTAACTTATTAATTTAGCAAATAGTCCAACCTTTTTGGCACACAGTTTGTTTTTCATATGAGCAAAACGGAGAAGCTCAGGCTCGTTTATGCGGCTTGGCTTCCTGAATGTGATAAATATTAATATAAAAATAACTATAAAAAATTCAGTATTATGGGAAAGATTATTGGTATAGACTTAGGAACTACTAATTCCTGTGTATCAGTACTTGAAGGAACAGACCCTGTTGTGATACCTAATAGCGAAGGTCGTAACACTACACCTTCTATCGTGGCATTTATCGCAGGCGGTGAGCGTAAGGTGGGTGACCCTGCAAAACGTCAGGCTATCACTAACCCTGAAGGAACTATCTACTCTATCAAACGTTTTATGGGCGAACGCTACGACGAAGTGGCTGAAGAAGTGAGACGTGTGCCATATGAAGTGGGTAAAGGCGACAACGGCATGGCCCGTGTGCTTGTGGACGGTCGTGAATACACTCCGCAGGAAATTTCAGCAATGATTCTTCAGAAGATGAAGAAGACTGCCGAAGATTACCTCGGACAGAGTGTCGACGAGGCTGTGATCACAGTGCCCGCTTACTTTAACGACTCTCAGCGTCAGGCTACCAAGGAAGCCGGTGAGATAGCCGGTCTTAAGGTGCGTCGTATCGTTAATGAACCTACCGCAGCTGCCCTTGCTTACGGTCTTGACAAGTCCAACAAGGACCAGAAGATTGCAGTGTTTGACCTTGGTGGCGGTACTTTCGATATCTCTATCCTTGAATTGGGCGACGGCGTGTTTGAAGTGAAATCAACCAATGGTGATACCCACCTTGGCGGTGATGACTTTGACCATGTGATTATCGACTGGCTTGCCGATGACTTCCAGCAGGAATATGGCGTTGATCTCCGTAAGGATTCTATGGCTCTCCAGCGTCTTAAAGAGGCAGCTGAAAAGGCTAAGATAGAATTGTCAAGCTCTACTTCCACCGAAATCAACTTGCCGTACATCATGCCGGTTGACGGTGTTCCCCGTCACTTGGTAAAACAGCTTACCCGTGCTAAATTCGAGCAGCTTGCCGACAAGCTTATCCAAGCTACCGTTAAACCTTGCGAACAGGCTCTTAAGGATGCCGGTTTGACAGCTAAGGACATCGACGAAGTAATCCTTGTGGGTGGTTCTACCCGTATACCTGCTATCCAGGAAATCGTGCAGAAGTTCTTCGGCAAAGCTCCTTCAAAGGGTGTAAATCCTGACGAAGTTGTGGCTGTGGGCGCAGCTATTCAGGGTGGTGTGCTTTCCGGTGATGTTAAGGACGTATTGCTTCTTGATGTTGTGCCTCTGTCAGTGGGTATCGAAACCCTCGGTGGTGTGATGACCAAGCTTATCGAAGCCAACACCACCATTCCTACTCGTAAGAGCGAAACATTCTCTACCGCAGCTGACAACCAGCCTTCAGTAGAAATCCACGTGCTTCAGGGCGAACGTCCTCTTGCTAAGGACGACAAGACTCTTGGTAAGTTCCACCTTGACGGAATCGCTCCTGCTCCCCGTGGCATACCTCAGATTGAAGTAACATTTGAAATTGACCAGAACGGTATTCTCAACGTATCGGCCAAAGATAAAGCAACCGGCAAGGAACAGTCAATCCGTATCGAGGCTTC
>DAAL01000022.1:3089-3280 GCA_001701065.1 Bacteroidales bacterium GP4 | reverse complement strand
AGCCCCGATGAGATTCCCGAACTTTACCGCATGATCACCAAGGAAGGCTACGACCTTGTGTCGGGATGGAAGCAGAAACGCTACGACCCGCTTTCCAAGACCATCCCCACCAAGCTTTTCAACGCCACAGCGCGCCGGGTGAGCGGGATACACAATCTGCACGACTTCAATTGCGGACTGAAAGCTTACCG
>DAAL01000022.1:2824-2997 GCA_001701065.1 Bacteroidales bacterium GP4 | reverse complement strand
GTGCACCATCAGGCGCGCAAGTACGGAACCACAAAATTCGGTCTTGACCGTTTCGTCAATGGTTATCTTGACCTCGGCACTCTGTGGTTCACCTCAAAGTTCGGTGTCAAGCCCATGCATCTGTTCGGATTACTCGGCAGCCTTATGTTCCTCCTCGGATTCATAGCCGTGGC
>DAAL01000022.1:2648-2776 GCA_001701065.1 Bacteroidales bacterium GP4 | reverse complement strand
TACATCCTTGTCACCGATTCGCCCTATTTCTATCTTGCGCTCACCATGATGATTCTCGGTTCGCAGCTATTCCTCACTGGATTCATCGGAGAGCTTATAGTGCGCAACTCCGACCGCCGAAACGAATA
>DAAL01000022.1:0-2593 GCA_001701065.1 Bacteroidales bacterium GP4 | reverse complement strand
TAGAGTTTCCCGAATCCCACTACCGCTATTCATGCCGCGACTATTCCAATGAGCCTGTGGCTAAAGACATCATAGTGGCAATACTGGACGTGGCGCGTCTCGCTCCCTCGGCTTGCAACAAACAGCCTTGGCGGTTCTTGGTCATAGACCCCTCGATGCCTGAACTTCGCACGGCATTGCAGGAAAGTTACCCGCGTGACTGGTTCAAGGCTGCGCCGGTGTACATTGTGGCATGCGGACTGCATGACGAAGCATGGCATCGCCCTGCCGACGGAAAGGATTCCACTGACACCGATGTGTCGATAGCCGTGGAACACATCTGCCTTGCAGCCGCCACACTCGGTCTCGGCACATGCTGGATTGGCAATTTTGATGTAAACAAAGTCACCGCAGCACTCGAAATACCTCAGGAAGTGGAACCGGTGGCTATTATCTCTCTCGGATATCCCGCGACTCCCGCCATACCCGAGAAAAAGCGTAAAGAACTTGACGAAACCGTAAAATGGGGAAAATATTAATATTTTGTATACTGGCGTGCTTATGCTGCGCGTCATGCAACACTTCGGGATGCACTGACAATAAAAGTTCCATCCCTCTTGCCGGATTCTACTCTTACTCCGACCTTAAAAGCATATCGATAAAAAATGTGTCGATAGGCGGAGTGGGCGCGCCCAACGACTCGCTGCTGCTGGACAAAGGTTCGGAAAGCAAGATTTATCTGCCGTTTCGTCCGTCACAGGATGTCACAAGCTTCTTTTTCCATTATCACGACCTCGAAGTGGAAGATGACCCCTTTGACGATCTTAACGACACCATAACATTCAGTTACACTCGTCTGCCTTACTTTGAGTCGGAGGAATGCGGAGCCATGTTCCGCTATATCGTCAAGGAATTCTCCTATACACGTCATCTCATCGATTCCGTAAGCCTTGTGGACTCGGTAATCACCAATGCCGACATAGAATCCATTAAAATATATTTCCACACATCCACTAAACAATGAATCTGCGTCGATTACTCATATTAATATCCTGCATAGTTGCTGTCAGCGCAGTGGCTCAACGTCGTATTACTCCGGTGGACCCGAATAAAAAGACTACGCCTGAAACCACTCCCGAAGTAGTCATCGACAGCATCACGAAGCGTCCCGCAAGCGTCATCGAGACCACTGACATCTCCGGGAAAACGGTTTTGATTGACACAATATCAGGAGTGGAGTACCGTGACACAATTCTCACCGAAGCGCCCAAACTGATATATCCTCAATGGGAATCAGTGGCTGTGGGAGTGAACATTTGGGACCAGTTGATGCGAATATTTGGTCAAAAGTACGGATTAATTGGATTTTGGGGCGAACTTAGCATTCACAATTGGATAAAACCCATCGTGGAAATAGGTCTTGGAAAAGCTGACTATATACCTGATGACGAACGTTACCACTATAAGTCAGGAATGGCTCCTTACTTCAAGCTCGGAGTCAATTACAACTTCCTCTACAACTCCAACCCTGACTACTCCGTGTTCCTCGGTGTACGCTACGGATTGTCGTCGTTCAACTTCCAGGTGGACGATGTGGTGGTGGAACATCCCTACTGGAGAGAGCAGGAGCACATAACCGTGCCGTCACAGCACACCACTGTCGGTTACTTTGAATTTTTAGTGGGGTTAAGAGTCATGTTGTTCAAGAATTTTTATGCCGGATGGTCAGTGGGCGTGCACACCATAGCCCATGAAAGCAAATTGACCTACGGCAACCCTTGGTACATTCCCGGTTACGGAACCCGCGGAGCACTGTTCACCGGTGCCATATCGCTGAATTACACTCTGCCTCTTCCGCAGAAGAAAAAGAAAGCGGCGGAACCGGAAATGTCCGATGAACTTTTAGCGCAATAACGTCACATCCACCCTGCAATTCATCACATCATGATCAGTCAGCACGAATTTACTTTGCCTGAGATGCGTAGAGGCATACATTTAATCACATCACTTATAACCCGACAGATTCCCGACCTGCCGGACAAAGGGATACTGAACCTGATGATCAAGCACACATCGGCGGCTCTTGCCATCAACGAGAACGCCGACCCTGATGTGCGCCACGACCTTAACGCCATTTTCGACCGTCTTGTGCCGGAGAATGCGCCCTACTATCTCCACACCCTCGAAGGCGATGATGACATGCCGGCTCATGCCAAGTCAGTGCTCGTGGGCCCTTCGCTGACTATCCCCATCACCCAAGGCAGGCTGAACTTAGGCACATGGCAGGGTGTTTATCTTTGTGAATTCCGTGACTATGGCGGTCCGCGCCGCATAGTGGCGACAGTAATAGGCGAATGACTATGAAAGGACTTGTGATAAAAAACACCGGCAGCTGGTATCTTGTGCGCACCGCCGAGAACGAAGAGGTGAACTGTAAGGTCAAAGGCAAATTCCGGTTGAAAGGAATCCGCACCACTAATCCCGTGGCGGTGGGTGACCGCGTGACAATATCGATCAACCCTGACGGAAACGCTTATATCACCGATATAGAGCCGCGCAAGAACTACATAATACGCCGCGCAAGTAATCTGTCGAAAGAATCCCACATAATAGC
>DAAL01000211.1:280-6413 GCA_001701065.1 Bacteroidales bacterium GP4 | reverse complement strand
ATTTTGAAATAGCCTGTGTAATAGGCTGTCATAGAACATGGATACAAGAAAATTTATATATAGATGCCCATTACTGCTGATGCTTGTTGCGTTTATCGCAATAAGTATAGCGGTATCGTGTTCCCACAATCGGGAACAATTCCAAACCTTACAGAATATTGAAAATTTGGCTCATACAAATCCGGATAGCGCATTGTCCATATTAAATGAGATTGATTTTTCAGAGCTTGAGGAAGATTCTCTAAAAGCATATTATTATCTTATACTTGCTGCTGCACATAAAACGAATGAGAGTCCAATGGTCTCGGATTCTCTTGTTCGTCGTTCATTTGAATATTATAGGAACCGTGATTATAACAGATTCCTTAAAAGCGCGGATTTATATTCATTACATCTCTTTTGGTCAGGTAATGGCAAGAAGTCATTGGCATTACTTGATTCAATAATCTCCCTTCCTGACATCCCGGACAAGAATATGATTGAATTGCTGCGAACAAGAATCGGAGTGGGTGGTGCAGAATTTGATTGCAAGAAAAATATTGGCTATATCCGATATTTGCAGGAATTGGACAAAGATTCTACGAATCAAATTGAATATCTATATCAATTGTGTGAAAATTATCAGTTTGCCAATAATAGTGATTCTGCATTGATTATAATTAACGATTTGATTGATTATGCCTACTCCAATCAACTTGGAGAGGACCAGTTCAAATACACCTATGAGAAAATTGGTATATTGGAAGAGCTTGGGAAATATGACGAAAGTAACATAATGGCTGATTATGTATTGGAAAACGCTCCACATAATTCAGCCTTACCATATCTTTACTTTTGGAAAGCCTTGAATTACTTCAATATGGGGAATTATGACCGTTCTTTACGAGAACTGGCAATAGCTGACAGTTGTGCCCGGGATAGAACGGATGTTGACCACAACTACTATGAAAGCTTTGCCGGTCCTCTTAGGGAATTTCTTGCTTATAGGCATAATGGAAAGATTCGGCTAAGCCAATTGGCGACACTCAACAATAGCCAGCGAGATCTTTTCAACCGGCTCGAATACACACGGTTGGAAACCGAGCAGAATGCACTTAAACAGGAAAACAAGACATTGACATTAAAAGCACAGAACGAACGAAAGACAGCTATTCTGATTATCTGTTTGCTGGGAGCCATTATTATCGGATTGGCAGATTTATGGAATATCCAGAAACGAAAACGAAAGATTATTGAGACCGAAGAAAGGGCTGAAGCACTGCAAAAGATGGTAGATGAGTTAAGTGCCTCAAAAACGCAGTCATCTGAACATGAATCCTTGCGTCGAGCTATGTTGCAGCAGCTTGGAATTATCAAGATGGTTGCAGAGACCCCAACGGAACAAAATCAAGATATGTTACGTAAATTGTCTTCCATTGAAAGCGACACAAACGGAGCACTCGTCAGTTGGAAAAACGTATATGAAATAATTGACAATCTTTACTCAGGCTTCTACACTCTCCTTCATGACCGTTACGGGAATGTTCTTACAGATAAAGAAGCGCAAATCATCGTACTTATGCTGGCCGGTTTCTCAACCAAAGAGATTAGTGTCATTACATCGCAATCAACAGCTACCATATATGTTCGTAAATCTTCCATTAGAAAGAAACTCGGAGTTCCCGAAAAGGAGGATATCATAGTGTACATCCGGCAATCGGTGTCGCATTAAGACCGATTTAGACACTCAACTGCCGTATTAAGACTTTTGAGAATAATCATCGCTGTATATCAGGTATTTATAAATGCCATATTAAGACTTTTGTATTTGGCATTAAGATTGGTTTAGCTATAATTTTGCGGTACGAAACCAATATAAACGTATCACAATATGACAACGACAATCTTAAACAGAATTATGATGGCAGTGGTCGCAATACTGCTTCCGGCCATCGCATTCGCACAGGAGTCGGCAGATACTATTGCAGCCCTCGAACTCCAAGAAATAGTGATAGAGGCTCCGAAAGTTATCCGAAAAGCCGATATGGATGTTTATCACCCTTCCAAAAGCGCGGTTGAAAACTCTAAGAACGGTATGCAGTTGCTCAACAACCTCATGATACCGTCTTTGAGTGTCAGTGACGCACTCGGCTCCATTCAAGCTGCCGGACAGTCGGTACAGGTTCGCATCAACGGCCGCGAATCATCGATTGATCAAGTCCGGACATTGTTGCCCGAAACCATCAAACGTGTAGAATGGATAGACAATCCCGGGCTTCGATAAGGTGGTGCCAATTATGTGCTTAATATCATCGTAAACAACCCCACTGTGGGTGGTTCACTGATAGCACAGGCTCGTCCGGCTCTTAATCAAGCATGGGGATTTTATATGGCCGATGCCAAGTTTAATACAGGTCACTCGCAATGGGAGGTCGGTGGAAATTTCAAACTCACCAACAAAATTAAAAGTCACCGTGATTATACGGAAACTTTCATATACCCCGACGGACAATCCGTCACACGAGATGAAACCTCGCTTGGAGGCTCTATGGATAATTCTATGGCCAACGTATGGGCATCATACAACTATATTAAACCTGATACTACCGTATTTATGGCGCAATTTGGCTATCAAAGAAACCTCCATGACAGGTTTGTATATAATGGTCTTCTCTCGCTCAGCAATGGTGCCGACGACATATTGTTGACCGACATTAATGGAAACCAAGGGGGAACTCCTACACTTTCATTATACTGGCAGCAGAATTTTGCACATAAACAGATGCTTATAGTCGATTTCAATAGTTCTTTTTACTCCGGCAGGTCATTTTCCAGTTATCTTGAACAATTGCCGGATGCCCGGAACCCATTGGACTATGTTACATCCATCAACACTGAAATCAAAGACCATAATCAGGCCTATGCTGTAGAAGCCAACTACCTTAAGAAATGGAGAAACAGCCGTTTCACTGCCGGAGCGTCTTATCGTGCCAATCGAAACCGTTCACGCTATGACAATCTCGACGGAAGGATTTTCCATCAGAGGCAGGACAAGATCTATTTCTTTGCCGAATACTTTCACCGTTTCGGCAAATGGACAGCTACAGCCGGAATGGGCGTACAGTATACAGACTTCCTCTTCAAGGAAACCAACCAAGGCAACCACTCATGGAGTCCGCGCCCACAGGCCACAATCACCTATTCGCTTAATCAAAACCATAATTTCAGGCTCAATTTTACATCATGGCAATCAACGCCATCTCTCGCCGAGACCAACATTGTGCCGCAGCAGATTGACGGATTTCAATGGCGCGTAGGCAACCAAAAACTAAAAACTGCCAATTCCTATATGCTGACACTCCGTTATGGTTTCAACCTTCCTCGCGCCAATGGAACTCTCGGTATCAGAGCATTTACTTCGCCTAACGCCATCACCCCTCTTGTTTATTGGGATAGTAACCGCCTAATCACGACTTATGAAAACAGCAGAGGATTACAGAACCTCTCTTTCTTTTTTGCCCCACAGGTAGAGATAATACCGGATTGGCTTATGGCAAGTGCCTATGTTCAGTTCCGCATGGAGCGAATGCGGGGAGCCGGTTACAATTTACATAATAACGCATGGAGTGGCAATGCAGAACTTGCACTTACGCATTGGGGATTCACGCTTACCGGCCAATATGTACGCGCCCAGCGTGACCTTTGGGGCGAGAAAATATTGTGGGGTGAGGACTTGAATATCATTGATCTCAGCTATAACTGGAAAGCATGGCAGTTCTCGGCAGGGATTATTATGCCTTTCGGCAAGTATGACCAAGGCAACAAATTACTGAGTAAATGGAATCGCAACGAGCAACATATTCATCTCGATATGCGTATGCCATATGTCTCTATAAGCTACAATCTGCAATGGGGCAGACAGAAACGAGGAGCACAGAAGCTCGTAGAGGTTGATGCCAACGCCGACCGTTCAACAGCCGGTGGTCGATAGATAATAGATCAAACAGATAAAAACAGCTTAATTATATAATCGCAACCGCCCTCGGTCTTGAGCACCGAGGGCGATAACTGAAATTCTTCAAAAGATGAAGCAAAAAGTCAAACTCAGTACATATTCAATCATACTTTCGGGCATAGTCATGATTATTCTACTTAGTGCGCTATATTATAGCAATAGCTCTGTTAGTATTAGCATTATAAGTGCCATAATAATTGTGTGGTGCGGATTGGCTTTGTATTTTATGCCCCTATCGGTAACCGTTAACGATGTAGATTTGTGTGTAAACCGCACTCTTTGTGCAAAACGAGTACCATTGAAAGAAATCGGTGAGATAAAGCGTATGACTGCGTCGATGCTTGGTTGGCGTTTCTTCGGTTGTGACGGTTGTTTTGGCTATTGGGGCTGGTTCAAGGGAAAGGCTTTAGGCAAGTATTTTGCATACTATGGTAAAGAGTCTGATTGTTTTTTTGTACGACTAAAAGATGGTCGACAATATGTGCTCGGCTGCGACAATCCTGACGCCATTGTCAACTATATAAAATCGAAAAATTTTCTTGAAACAACTTAATCATACAATCGTAACCGTCCTCGGCGTTCATGACCGAGGACGATAAAATATAGTTATAAACCAACCAATATTTTGAGTTATGGCTAATTACTTTGAAAAGAGATACAGATTTCAACAAGAACGAGAAAAGTATTATCGTGAGAGAACTAATACACGATTAAAATATGCTGCGCTGATTTCAGTCGGTCTTTCAATAATACTTTTGTTGACAATGGCTTTCGGCATTGTTGATTTAAATAATACGACCGCGATAATATTTATACGCGGTTGTGCCGGATTGTTTGCGCTAATATTTGTTGTTTTGGTTGCTATTATTGTATATCGCGTAAATGTTTCTTATTTTACGACTGTAAGGTCGAAGCAAAATACACCTGACGAATAAATTAAAGATTATGGAATGGAATCCCTATATTTCTGGAGTGTTGACCGCAATTATATATCTTATGGCATATCATTTCTTGCCGAAAAAATTGAAGAGTTGGAAACGATATGTAATAGCCATCGTCATCACCGTGCCGTTCATGTTGCTTTTACGATACATTTTCGATTGGTTTAACTCGTAGATAATTACATTGGCATTGCTATGATTGTACTCGAAAACTACAACTCGTTAAAAGACTTCTAAAAGAAAACAGCTTAATCATACATAGACAAAGACAGGCAACCTCGGCAGTGATNNTGATTGTCGAGGTTGCCTGCCTTTGAGTTAGCAGGGTTTATTCGTAGCCTTCGGGTAATTCCGGCTTGGCGTCCTCCGGGATATGGGGATTGGCTCTCATATTCTTAATGGCTTGGATTTCGCCGGGTGTCAACCTTGATTTCCGTTGATGAGGAAGTGGGATGCGGTCAATCTCGGCATCCTTCGTCTTGGACTGTTCCTTTTTCGGGTCCGGCTTCGGTTTCCAGTCATCGTGCGGCAGGAAGTAGGGCGAAGGCTTTTTATCTTTTTCGCGCTCCACGATAGTTGTCTGCCAACTTTCGCGCTGTTCATCCGTGCCGGAGATTATTTCATTCTCCATTGTTTCGATGGAAGCGGTGTCTTTCATCATCGAGCGTACTGCACGATACAGCCATTCAACGCGGATTAACTCATTGCGTTCCTGCCGTAGTGCGTAATACAGCCAGCCGAAAAGGACTGAAAGATTGAAGAATATCATCAACGCTATGAGCAGCCAACGGTTTGTCTTGCGTACCTTGTCGTTCTGATTGCGGATTTTGAGTTCTCCCTTTATCTCTCGCAATGTATCATGGATACTCGCTGCGTCGTTGAAGGATATTCCGGGTGATTTGATTACTCCGGAGAGGAGTGCGTCACGCGCGGAATTGTCGATTTTTGGAGATAGTTCGCTGATGACATTGCGGGCTTCATTCTCCGCCGCCGCCTTCGCCGCCTTTTCCGCGACAGACTGAATATCCGGCTTGGGCATTGCGGCAAACGCTGTCTGAATATCGGCCAGCCCCTGCATGACGAGCGCGACGGTGCCGTTCAGGGTCTGTATCATCCCAGCCAAAGCCCGTATGTCGTTGCTCTTTGCGAGGTTGTCAGGCAGACTTATCTCTATCGGCTCCTGCGGTAGTGGCTCCGC
>DAAL01000211.1:0-193 GCA_001701065.1 Bacteroidales bacterium GP4 | reverse complement strand
TGGCGGCGCAGTATCTCGATGTCGGCGCTCTCACACTGTACGCCTTGGATTTCATCTTTCTTTGCCATATTTTTTATCTTTTGATTCCACGTTTCGGTTTTTTCTTCTTGGGATGCGAGAGTTCCCATGCCAGACGTTCTTCATCAGGGTCGTAGGCCGGGCCCGGCTGGAACAGCCCTCCGACAAATTGCCC
>DAAL01000176.1 GCA_001701065.1 Bacteroidales bacterium GP4 | reverse complement strand
GTTCGATTATGCGGGAGTATTATACTCCTCAATGTCATTGGTTATGTATTCGTCAAGCAGTTCGACAAACTTTTCCATTACCGAGCTATTTATTATCTCGCGGGAATAGAATTGCCTTTCATAAAAGCGGAGGCAGTAATCCAAAAACACCTCGATGTGGGCAATTATTATTGTGTGGCTGTGGCGGTCTATCACATGCCGGGTTTCGCGTTCGATGAGCGACAGCACTGACTTAATCATAGTCACCTCATCCATCGACAAGTGCAAGGCTTCATTGCTGTTATAGGAAAAGAACCCATACCCCGACATTTTCCTGCCGAGAGCCGTGCGGCTCAGGAAATCAGGATGGAAAGCGAGGACACTCCATTTAGCCTGCTTTTGATCGGGTTTTATTATAGATGTGACCTTCTGCCCCGGAGCAAACGACGTTAGGGACATCTCATCGAAGTCGTACTGCGTCAAGCCATAGTTCAGTTCACACCCTTTGGTCTCTTTAAGGAATATAGCATATACCCCAAAGTCATAGATGGTTTCACCCGGTTCAAGAGTTCCCTGGTAATGCCCAACTGTGACCATCGGGTTAAGATGTTCAAAACCGTAGTGGTCATTGAACTGTCTTATAGTGTCTAATTGGATTTCTTTTGCCATAAATCAGAGGATAATCTGTTACAATTGCAAAGTTACTGATAAAATCGCATCCCCTATTAGTCCCGATTGTCGCAAAAACTACCATTTTCCCGGAATTTGCAAGAAGGTTATTTCGTGTTTTGCGACAAAGCACCCTCAATCCCGGCAGCCATGCGCTTATCACCCGGATCCTCCATCGACGTAAATCGATAACTATTCATCTCTTTCTGCGAATGCGCTTTCGCAGTTACCCCTCCCGACACAATCAACAATCTTTACTATTAAACACCAACTACAGTAAAAAACTCGGAAGTTAATCCTGTTTAATAGGATTTTCTTCCGAATTTTTTACTGTAGTTATCAATATTTCTACCGCATTTCTTAATATTTGCTCTTATTATACCGAATCGTTCACAATATTACTTTTAAAAAAAACGGAGATCCCATATTTTTTACTCTGTCTTGATTCGGAATATAGTCAGGGAATTAGGTTCAAACATATAGTTGAAAGTATCGTCGAATCCATCAAATGTACGTTCTTGCGGATAAATCAACTGTGGTTGTTGGAAAGAATTTTCATCTTGCTTCGAATCAGCTTTGAGTGTAATTATGCGTCCTGACGATTTTACGGAATGACCGGATAGATTAATCTGAGAATAGCATGGCTTATCTGAAGCATTAACTACCTTTATTATAACTTCTTTAGAGGTTTCATCATAACCCGTAGAGTAAAATTTACGGTTTACTATAGAAGTTACATATGAGAGGACGGAACTGCCGTTTAGTGTTGCATTAACTCCTTTTTCATCAAATGTGACGCGCACCTTATTCCAGCCTGAAGTATAAGCCGAAACTGAATCTTGAGATTCAAAGAATGGATATCCTTTTCCCCAGTACAATCGTTCCAATGACGCTTTGTTTTCCTTATCGGGCAGGTCAAGGACATATCCCCGTTCCAAGGCAGGTTTGTTCAGCCCGAAATGGAAATATATCCCGCCATCACCGGCTGAACCATCTTTATATTCAAATTCAACTGTGTCGCCAAACTCTATTGCCATACGGTCCAGAACATCGGCATGTCTATGCTCCAACGCCGTTTCTTTCAAGTCGGAAATATCAATTTCAGATACTTTTCCATCTGATTTAATGACACGTATATTGCGTATGGAATCTTCTTTGTTACCAGCTTCAAAAGCTATATATCCGCTTGATTGATCCATGAGCTTCTCATGTTCGGTTTCCGGAGTGATAATAGCTGTTGACTGCAGCATATAAGTCGGACGGTTATTAGCAAAAAGCTTCTGCACATAATAGGATGAACGACCTATAACATTGTCGGTGGAGACGCTTATAAGATTCACAGGCCACGAACGGTCATTTTTGTTTTCGATAAGAGGAGCATATGAGGTCATCTTCACAAGGTCGGAATTCCGCTCGACTCCTGTAAGGAACGCACCTTCGGACAAAGAAGCAAGCATATTGCCGCTACCCACTCCTTCATTGCAAGAGTATTCGCCTACATAGACATTGTATTTTCCTCTCTCAACCGAATCAAACTGATTGTGGTCGCGGAAAAAACGTTCAGGGTCAACATACCAGTGAGGATCAACGAATTCGATAGTGTCAGCCTCCTCGCTACCCCCCATTCCGTAGTCCGATATGAGCGTCAAGTGGGGATACTGTTCTTTTATTGCTTTGTAGAACCGATTGTAGCGTTTGTCATACAGAGGACCAAAATTTTCATTTCCAATTTCTACATATTCCAAAGGATATTTTGCCGGATGTCCCTCCTGTGCTCTTACACGACCCCATACCGATGTAGTGTCGCCTATGGCATACTCAATAGCGTCAAGCACATCCTGAATATAAATGTCCACATCTTTTTCATCGCAAAATTCACCGGTGCGTCCGTAACATGCTATGCCTACATTACACACATACATGGCTTTCGCTCCCAAGTCCTCGCAGAAATCCAGAAATTCCTTATATCCGAATCCATAAGAATTACGGTATCCCCAAGTGTCATATTGTCCGGGGCGGTCAGCAGGGTCGCCAAGAGTCTTTTTCCATTCCACACGGTTGTTCAATGTTATTCCTTCCACTATGCATCCGCCCGGCCATCTGACGAATGCCGGATGCAAATCTTCAAGCATTTCAGCCACATCCTTTCTCATGCCGTTTGGACGGTTTTTAAAGGTCTCAGAGGGAAAAAGTGACACATAATCAAAATAATATGTTCCCGGACCTTGGAAATCCAATGAAAGTCGCCCTGTCGATGTGGTATCCGTAGCGGCGATATCAACATTGTATTCATGCCACTTTCCATCGGGATTTACACTTATCTCGTTACTTCCCAAAGTATTATTACTTGAATCAGTAAGCCTCATTGCAATCTTGTCAGCACCGTCGGAAGTTCGCAGGAACATTCGTAATTTATATACTTCATCCTTTTTCAATCCGATGCCCCAATAACCTTTTCCTATAAGAGATACACTGTCACCGCCATTTTCTATAGCCACTTTAAGCTGCGAAGGAGCTGTTGAAGAACGAGGATTCGCTTGTGTGATGCCCATGCTTGCACGGGAACCGTCATTGGAAACAAGCTCCCAGCCGGGGACTTCTTCTAAATGCCATCTATAACGTCCTGTAGTAGGAACCCCGGTTATATAATTTATTGCTTTCGGTGGCACCAATTCATTATTATCAATCTTATAGCCGTCAGGCACTGTGCAATCCTCAAAACTCCGGTTCATCAACAACTCAGCATAGAGTCCCCCATCGCCGGCATGGTTTATCTCTTCAAAGAAAATCCCATAAAGAGTCTCCGGAACATCTATCTCATGCGAATTCAAGTCGACATTCAGCACCATGTCATAATCCTTTTCTTCATTGCAACCTGTCAACAGAAACGAAGCAAAAAATAAGGTTAAAAAATAATTTTTGTATCCCATATTAACGTTATTGATTTATAATTATTCACAATGCATTAGTGTCCACTAAAAAATCATAA
>DAAL01000175.1 GCA_001701065.1 Bacteroidales bacterium GP4 | reverse complement strand
GAAACGAGCGCGTCTACCATTCCGCCACCCGGGCATTAAAACGGGGCTTCATTCAACCAAGAGGTAGCCCCGTTTGGTGGGTTAAAGGATGTCGAAGCTTGTCGTAACCCGACTGTGTCCGACAGTGATTTCGAGAAGCTTAAGCTTTCTGGTCAGGGGTGATGTTGATGAACTGGCGACCGCCTTTTCCTTCAGTGAAAAGTACTACACCGTCCACAAGAGCATAGATTGTGTGGTCTTTGCCCATGCCTACATTCAATCCCGGGTGGTGCACAGTGCCGCGCTGGCGCTTGATGATGTTGCCGGCTTTAGCGTGTTGTCCACCGAAAATCTTAACTCCCAATCGTTTGCTTTCTGATTCGCGGCCGTTCTTTGAACTACCTACACCTTTCTTATGTGCCATTGTTCTTTAGGGTTTTAAGGGGTTAAGCTACTAAATCTTTAATCACTACTTTGGTGAAGCACTGACGGTGACCGTTCTTTTTGCGGTAACCTTTACGTCTTTTTTTCTTGAATACGATAACTTTGTCGCCTTTCAAGAGGGGAACAGCTACTTCACACACTACTTTTGCTCCTTCTACAGTGGGAGCACCTACTTTCACATTGCCGTCAGCGTCAAGAAGCAATACGCGGTCAAATTCCACAGTGTCGCCTTCTTTTTTGTCATCGCCGAGGTAATGAACATACAAGAACTTTCCGGCTTCAGCCTTGAATTGTTGTCCTTGGATTTCTACAATTGCGTACATTATTAAAAAATACGGTTATTGGTTAGACCCGTCGGGCGAGTCTACCGCAAAAATTTGCAAGTTTGACTACTTTTCCATGCCCGATACGGAAAAATGCGCACAAAGGTACACATTATTTTTGAAACAGCCTACTTTTCTTGTGAATTTTTTCACGAGTGCGCGAAAAACCGGTGGTTTTGTCGCTGTTTATTTCACACGGTCAGGATTTTTGGCGATAAAATCCTTCCATGACTTGGGCCCTTTGGCTATTTCTGGTTTGCCTGATTCGTAGAAGTGGCATAGCGCAGCCGCAAGCGCGTCGGTGGAGTCGAGTTCCTTGATCATGCTTTCTTCGGGGATGCTCAGGATGCGTCGAAGCATTTCCCTCACTTGTTCCTTGGCTGCCGCTCCGTTGCCGGTGATAGCCATTTTGATTTTTCGCGGCTCATATTCGGTGATGGGGATGTCACGGTTTATCGCCGCCGCCATCGCCACCCCCTGCGCACGTCCCAGTTTCAGCATCGACTGCACGTTTTTTCCGAAAAACGGCGCTTCGATAGCCATCTCGTCAGGCAGATAGTTTTCAAGAATGCCGGTGACTCGTGAGAAGATGTGCCCAAGACGCATATAGTGGCTGTCAAACTTGTTGAGCTTCACCACGCCCATTGCTATCATGTGGGGCTTTCCTCTTTTCACGCCGAGCACGCCGTAGCCCATCACATTGGTTCCGGGGTCGACTCCTATTATTATCCGGTCCCACTCTTTGAGAGCCGGCGCGGTCATGGGTTCACTTCCTCCATGAGTGTGGTGAAGTAAAGAGCTTTATCGCCCCAGCGCGAATGCATCTCGGTGAGCAGAAGCGGATGGGTCTCGCTTTCCCACATGTCGCACATGTGTGCCGACAGGCGCGACAGCACTGCAAGGCACACTCCGGCTTCGGGGTCATCAGTTATGATGCGCATGAACTGCGGCGGAAACTCCCGGCTCATCCGGGCAAGCGCCGGAACATAGGAGGCATTTATCCATGCGATAAATGCCTCTTCTATTTCTTTTTCTATGCGGAATGTAGTGTTAATATACATTGGCAAGGATGTTTAGGAATGTCCCTGAAAGGCTGAAGAATATCGAGATGATTATCCACACTATTCCTACAATAAGACCGATGAGGGTCCACTTTTTGGCATCAGCCGACGCTTTGTATGCTTCGTCGCGGTGTCCCGCCGCCCAAAGGCTGCTCACGCTCGATGCCTTGATGATGCCCACGATTCCGAAGGGTATACAGCAGAAGATGGTCACCAGTATCGACTCAAGGAGCCATGACTTCGGCGGTATGTCGTAAGGGTAGGGGACATAGGGCTGTTGCTGGGGCTGCTGATTAGGCTGGTAGTACTGGTTCTGACCCTGATAGGGCGGTTGCTGCTGTCCCTGAAACTGGTTGAATGGCGGGAAATTGGGGGAGTTTTGACCCGGATTCTGCGGCGGCATGGGGGGATTGCCGGGGTAGGGGTTGCAGCACTGTCCTCCGTATATGGCGGCTCTTATCTCTTCCACGTTTTCAGCCGGAATCCACTCGGTGAGCCCTTCCGTCCACACTAAATCGCTCCCTTTTATGCCGCGTGCCATCAAATCCTGCACACTGAAGGGACCGATAGGTTTCTCGTTTTCTACAATATAGTATTGCATATATATAATAATGTATTTATTTGTTTCTATATTTGTCCTGTGCTTCTTTTTCGAGCGCCTGCTGACGGCGGAACCGTGCTATGAAGCCGAAATGCCTGATGATGGTGGGCAGCGTCCCGTAGTGCCGGCTCATGATCTTGAACCGTTCGATAAGCGATTTCCGGCGGTTGGCGGTGGTGGTGCCTTCAAGCAGATAATCAATGAGCACCTCAGGGATGTACACATTCCTCCGGGAGCGTTTCAGGCACTCTATGCACCAGTCATAGTCGGCTGAAAAGCGGTACCGCAGGTCGTAGTGGCGGGCTAACTTCCTGTAGACTATGAATGCCTGGTGGCACACCGTCATCCCTTCCTTGAAGGAGTCGAATGTGAGAATCTCCGGAGCGGTGAGATGCCGTGGCGCGATAAACCGCCTCTCGCTGTCCACGAGGTCAGTCTGCCCGTACACAATCCCGGGATAGTCGTTTCTCATGATTGCGTCGGCTACTCGCTGCAGAGTGTCGGGCGAGTGAAATGTGTCGCCGGCGTTCAGAAATATCAGATAATCCCCCTTTGCCACATCCATCGCCTTGTTCATGGCATCGTAGATGCCTTTGTCGGTCGACGAGAATATTTTGGCTTCGGGGATGCCTGCGTCAATGGCGAGTTTCAGCGTCCGGTCACTCGACACACCGTCCATGACAATGTACTCAAAGAGGCGGCACGACTGTTCGTTGACGCTTCTGAGCGTTGCCGGCAGAGTAGCTGCGGCATTGTAGGTTACGGTGATTATGGAGAATAATG
>DAAL01000271.1:2179-10705 GCA_001701065.1 Bacteroidales bacterium GP4 | reverse complement strand
GCCTGTGGATTCAGTCCGAGCCGGGTGCGACTGGAACTGTCGACGATGTGAATTTCGGCTTCAATCCTGACTTACGTTCGCTCAATGCGACCGATGATCGACTTTTCGTCCTCTCGCAGGACGGTGCATTATATTCGTCAGCCGACGGCAGACAATGGACTGCGACCGGCGAACAGTGGCATCACATCTACGGCGGATACCTCTATTATATAATAGGTGTAAAAGAAGTCGACGGCTCTTACGTCCATGTCACCTATCCCGCCACTTCATCCGTTCCGGTAGCCGAGGATTGCCCTGTGGAAGGCACAAGCTCACTGGTGGCTTTCGACAGCAAATGGAGCCAGTCGCCGCTGGTGTCGTTCATCGGAGGCAAAAAAGCTGACGGAACACTGTCCAACGCCGTTTGGAGCTACGATGGAACCACTTGGGCAAAAATAAGCGAAACACCCATAGGGACTGAAGTGGAAAACGCCACTCTGTTCACTTACTTCTCTTACCGCAGCAACACCAAAGTGCCTTGGAGAGTAACCAAATACACTACCCTCTTCGCTGTGGGCGGCAGAAAATCCAACGGTGCGTTGAACAACACCGTCTACATATCACGTGACCTTGGCATCAACTGGAAGAAAGCCGACGACTTCCTTCAGTTGCCCGACTTTGTGACACCCGGCATGAACGCCGATGCCGTGGTAGCATCCACTATCGCTCATTCACGCAGCGCAGCTGCTCTCAGCTGGAACGAGGCAGCTTCCATCAGCCTGCCTTGGTGGTGCAGCATAGAAGAGCCGGCACAAGTGAGCCGCGCCATCGCGCCCATCACATCATGGGAATGCCCCTATGTGTATCTCTATGGAGGCGAAAACGCATCGGGCAAAGCTTACAACATGATATGGCGAGGAATTATCAACCGACTTAAGTTTAAGCCACTCCAATAAGGCGCAAGCCGCATCAGCCGCAGTATAAATGAAGAAGTTACTTCTTGCAGTCACAATGATAGCTATGTCGCATGTATTACCGGTAACAATAAATGCACAGGAAGCCGCCTATAAGTTTGACATGGGCGCGTCCCTTGGCATGAGCGGCTACCTCGGTGATGCCAACACAAGCAATCTGTTCAGCCACCCCGGATTCAACGGCGGTGTGCTGTTCCGCTATCTTGTGAACACACGTTGGGCTATAAGGGGCACAGCCTCAGTGGCGACTCTCAGCGGCAACAGCGCCGATATGACCAATGTGTTTCCCGGAGGTGAAACCTATTCATTCTCCTCCACAGCCTACACTCTCGACGGAAGGGCTGAATTCAACTTCTTCAATTACGGCATAGGCGAGACTTACCGCAAACTGAGCCGGTGGAGTCCTTATCTGTCCCTCGGATTAGGGCTTAACGTAGCATCATGCGAAGGCACCCATGCCGCATTCTGCATCCCCATGGGAGCCGGAGTGAAATATAAGATCAATCCGCGCCTTAACCTGGCGTTGGACTGGACTATGTGCAAAGTGTTCGGCGACAATGTGGACGGAACGGTGCTTGACGATGTGTACGGTATAAAAAGCACTTTCGTCAAGAACACTGACTGGATATCCACTGTCACCCTGTCACTCACCTATGAATTTGGCGAACGATGCCGTAACTGCTTTTATTTAGACTAAAAATTATGCCGCAATCTCAGCTAATAGATTATAACCGACTGCCGAGGCACATAGCCATAATAATGGATGGCAATGGCCGTTGGGCTAAGTCCCGCAATCTTGACCGGAGCGCAGGACACGTGGAGGGTGTGAACACAGTGCGGAAAATCACCGAAGAGGCTTCTAAACTCGGAATTGAATACCTCACTCTCTACACCTTCTCCACTGAAAACTGGAACCGCCCCAAGGAAGAAGTGGACGCACTGATGAATCTTATTGTGGTGGCTATCGAGCGCGAGACTGCTGACCTTATCAAGAACAACGTCCGCCTCACCATGATAGGAGAACTGGAAAGGATGCCGGAGTTTGCGCGCACTCGTCTATCGCAGTGTATCGCCGACACATCCCATTGCACGGGGCTGACGCTCGTGCTCGCCATCAGCTACTCCTCACGCTGGGAAATAACCGCGGCGGCTAAGTCCATAGCACGGAAAGTGAAGGAAGGGCAACTGTCGCTCGACGACATAACCCCCGACATTGTGAGCGACAACCTCGCCACACGGGAGATGCCTGACCCCGACTTGATAATACGCACCGGAGGCGACTTCCGGATAAGCAATTTCCTGCTTTGGCAGGCGGCTTATTCCGAAATTTACGTCACCCCCACTTACTGGCCCGATTTCTCCCCCGCCCATCTGAAGGATGCCATTGTGAGCTTCCAGAACAGGGAAAGGCGTTTCGGGATGACCAGCGAACAGATAAACGAGGAAAAATAAACCGATTATAATATACAATAACTATACAGGATGAAGCGAATTAAGCTCATATTCTTATTTCTTGTCACAGTAGTTGCCTCGGGCAACGCGCAGCTCATCACACAGACCGAGCCTGTCGATACGATATACAATCCCAACATCGTCTACACCGGACGGCCCAACACCTACCAGATAGCGGGCATTAAGGTGACCGGTGTCCCTAACTACGAGGACTACATTGTCATAGGGTACTCAGGCATAAACGTAGGCGACCGAATCGAAATACCCGGTCCGGAGCTTACCACAGCGGCGAAACGATTTGCCCGTCAGGGATTGTTCTCGTCCATTCAGATAAAAGTGGAGAAGATAGCCGGCGACCAGGCTTGGCTTGAATTTGCGCTTAAACCGCAGCCCCGTATATCCAAGATTAACTACATAGGCACAAGCAACGGTGAACGTAAGGACCTCGACGAGCGTCTACAACTCATGCCGGGCAACCAGATTACCCAGAACATCGTGAACCGTGCCACTATGATCATCAAGGACTATTATTCCAAGAAAGGTTTCGGCAATGCAACTGTCCGCATCGAGCAGATTGAGGACCTTTCCGCCCCCAACGACAACATAGTCAACATCATTGTGGACAAGCACAACAAAGTAAAAGTCCACAAAATCTACATTGACGGCAATGAGGTCATGAGCGACAACGCCATCCAGCGTACTATGAAGAAAACCAATGAGAAAGGCAAGCTCGTGAATCTTTTCCGCCAGAAGAAATTCGTGGAAAGCGACTTTGAGAACGACCTCAACCTCATCATCGAGAAATACAACGAGAAAGGCTACCGTGATGCTAAGATTCTTAGTGACAGCGTTGTGCCTTACGATGAAAAGACCGTCGACGTGTACATTACCCTTGAAGAAGGCAAGAAATACTACATCAAGGACATCGACTGGGTGGGCAACACTGTGTTCCCCACTGAAATCCTCGACGAACTGCTGGAACTCAAACCGGGCGACGTGTACAACCAAAAACTTCTTGAAAAACGTGTGAGAGACGATGAGGACGCTGTGTCCAATCTCTACATGAACCGCGGTTACCTCTTCTATACGCTTGTACCCATCGAGAAGAACATCGAAGGCGACTCCATCTCACTCGAAATGCGAATGATCGAAGGTCCGCAGGCTACAATCAACAACGTAATCATCAACGGTAACGACCGACTCTACGAGAAGGTGATACGCCGTGAGCTCCGCGTGAAGCCCGGACAGTTGTTCAACCGTGATGACCTTGTGCGTTCAGCACGTGAAATCGCGCAGACCGGTCATTTCGACCCTGAAAACATGGGACTGAATCCGCAGCCTAACCGTGAGGACGGCACCGTGGACATCGTGTTTGACCTCGAATCCAAAGCCAACGACCAGGTGGAAGTGTCTTTCGGTTGGGGACAGACAGGTCTTATCGGTAAACTCGCCCTCAAGTTCACCAACTTCTCCATCAAGAACCTCTTCCGTCCCGGAACCTACCGCGGAATTATACCGCAGGGCGAGGGACAGACATTCACCATCAGCGCGCAGACCAACGCCAAATATTATCAGAGTTACTCGGTTTCGTTCCTTGACCCGTGGTTTGGTGGCAAGCGACCCAACTCTCTGTCAGTATCGGCTTACTACGCACGACAGACAGGTGTGAACTCATCCTATTACAACAGTTCATGGGCTGGCGGCTACGGCTACTATGGTCTTGGTGGAATGGGTCAGTACAACGACTACTACCAGTATCAGTACCAGAACGCCTATGACCCCAATAAGGTGCTCCAGATGGTGGGCGTGTCGGTAGGTCTCGGTAAGCGTCTAAAATGGCCTGATGACTACTTCACATTCCAGGCTGAGCTAAGCTATCAGTGGTACTACCTTAAGAACTGGGATTACCTCTATTATATGAACAACGGTACATCCAACGCCTTGAAACTTGGATTGACACTGGCACGCCAGTCTATCGACAACCCGTTGTACACCCGCCGAGGCTCCATGTTCTCCGTAAACCTCGAAATGACTCCGCCGGCATCGCTGTTCAGCGGTCACAAGGACTGGAAAAAACTGAGCGAAGAGAACACCACCCAGTCCAAGAAAGAACTTTACCGATGGATTGAGTACTGGAAGCTACGTGTGAAATCACGTACTTACACTCCGCTCACCAATCCTGAAGGCAAATATACTCTTGTGATGATGACCCGTGCCGATGTGGGATTGCTCGGAAGCTACAACAAGTATCTGAAATCACCGTTCGAGACATTCTATGTGGGTGGTGACGGTATGTCAGGTTCTTACACTTATGCCACTGAGACCATCGCTTTGCGTGGTTATGAGAACGGACAGTTCACCCCGTGGACCCAGGAAGGCTACGCTTACGCTCGTGTGGGCATGGAATTGCACTTCCCCTTCATGCTCTCCAACTCCACCACCATCTACGGTCTTACCTTCCTTGAAGCCGGTAACGCTTGGACCGATGTCAAGTCGTTTGCGCCGTTCAACTTAAAGCGAAGCGCAGGTGCCGGTGTCCGCATCTTCCTCCCCATGGTGGGAATGATGGGTATCGACTGGGCTTACGGTTTCGACAAGGTGTTCGGAAGGAAAGGCGGCAGCCAGTTCCACTTCATCCTCGGTCAGGAATTCTAAATGAATCTTATAGTCTTAGAGAGTGTTTAACAATTATTATTAAACACTCTCTAAACTTAAATGAGTCTAATGTGTCATAATAGATAGTTAATAATCTAAAAGCTTTATAAAAATGAAGAAACTTTTATTCACCCTTCTTATTTTGACCGGTTGTGCCTTCGGAGCATCGGCTCAGAAGTTTGCTTTGATTGACATGGAATATATCCTTAAAAACATACCGGCTTACGAGATGGCAAACGAACAGCTTAACCAGATATCGCAACGCTGGCAGAAAGAAGTGGAAGCAAAGGCTGACGAAGCTCAGACCATGTACAAAAACTTCCAGGCTGATATGGTGTTTCTGACCGACGAGCAGAAAGCCAAGAGGGAAGCTGACATCGTGGCTAAAGAGAAAGAAGCCACTGAGCTCCGCTATCAGTACTTCGGTCCGGAAGGTGAGCTTTTCAAGAAGCGTCAGAGCCTTATGCAGCCTATACAGGACGAAATCTACAACGCTGTCAAGAAAGTGAGCGAGGAAAGAGGCTATCAATGCATATTCGACCGTGCTTCATCGGCAAATATCATCTACGCATCTCCCCGTATCGACGTGAGCAACGAAGTTCTCGCCAAAATGGGCTACGCCAATTAACACTTTTGCCGGAATTAAGCATTTTTTGAATACATTGATTAGTATATGTGAAGATAGTTTCTTATCTTTGCACAGATAAAAATTAACTTAACTGAAAAAATTTAACGTTACATACTTATTATGAAAAAAATTTTGCTCGCTATTCTTATAGCAATCCCCATGCTCGCTGTAGCACAAGCTCCTAAATTTGGCGTTGTAAACACCCAATCAATTATCCAGGACCTTCCCGATGTTAAAGCCGCTCAGGAACAGGTAGCTGCTTCATCAAAGAAATACGAAGAAGAATTCAAGAAGCTCCAGGATGAAATGGGTAAGAAATACGCTGAATTCCAGGCTTTGGCTGCCGACACCCCCGAATCAATCAAGGAACGTCGCTTGCAGGAAGTTCAGGAACTCGACCAGAAGATGGTTCAATTCCAGGAAACAGCCAATCAGGATCTCCAGCGTCAGCAGCAGACTTTGATGGCTCCTATTCAGGAAAAGGTTCGTCAGGCTATCGACGCTGTAGGCAAAGAACAAAGCATGACTTTCATCTTTGAAAACTATCTGCCCCTTTATGTAGGCACTGACGTTGTGGATTTGACTGCGACTGTACGCACCAAGTTGGGTCTTTAATTAAGTTTATTTTCATTAAATCCATAAAAAGGTGTTGCTCGTTGCGCAACACCTTTTTTCATAGGAACTGTTTAACCTCCATTACAAAACACCCTCTTAAGCTATGAGCGACTATTCTTCACTTCCGGGGCCAATAGGTGTATTCGATTCAGGATACGGCGGACTCACTGTCCTGAAAGAAATACGCAAGGCTCTCCCCGCCTACGACTACATATACCTTGGCGACAACGCAAGAGCGCCCTATGGTCCGAGATCATTCGACCTCGTGTACCGTTTCACGCTTGAGGCGGTAAAGGAACTGTTCGCCCGTGGATGCCATCTGGTGATTCTCGCCTGCAACACAGCATCAGCCAAAGCGCTCAGGTCCATCCAGCAGAACGACTTGCCACGTCTTGACCCCACACGCCGCGTATTAGGTGTCATACGCCCCACAGTGGAGCGCATAGGCTCAGTGACTAAGACAGGAAGTATAGGGCTGGTGGGAACACCCGGAACTGTGAAAAGCGAAAGCTACGACATGGAGATACACAAGCTCTATCCGCAGTTCAGGCTGTCGTCCCAGGCTTGCCCCATGTGGGTGCCATTGGTCGAATATAAAGAAAGCACCTCGCCCGGTGCCGACTATTTCGTGGAAAAAGAATTGGGAAACCTCATGGCTAAGGACAGCAGCATCGACACCCTTATACTTGGATGCACCCACTACCCCATTCTGATGGAGAAAATCAGGAAATACACCCCTGACCATGTAACGATAGTGCCTCAAGGCGAGATAGTGGCGCAAAGCCTTGCCGATTATCTGCGCCGGCATCCCGAGATGGAGAACGTGTGCAGCAAAGGCGGTTCATGCACCTACCTCACGACCGAGAACGCCGACAAGTTTGTGGACCTCGCCTCATCGTTCCTCGACACCCCCATCCAGGCAGTCTCAATCAAGCTCTGACATCATCCCCTCAACTGTCGCACACGACACAAAAGGGCACAAAAAAAAGCTGATCACTTCGTGGTCAGCTTATTTCATGCTGTAATAAAAATCAATGATTACTGAGCATTAACAACTGAGTCAGCAGCAGCAACAACTGAATCGGCAGCAGCAGCAACAGAGTCAGGAACTACTGTTTCTACAACTTCAGTAACTTCTTCCACTACAACAGCAGAATCAGCGTCAGTAGCAGCAGCCTTGTCAGAAGAACCGCAAGAGAACATTGATACGCTGAATACAACAGCAAGTAATAAAACTAACTTTTTCATTTTTTTGTGAATTAATAATAAAACAATTTTTTTAGCTTCAAAAACGTTGCAAAGTTAATACAAAAAAATAATTCGCAAACAATTTTTTTGAATTATTTTGGGGTAATACGTCAAAAAAGCAAAAAAAAGCCAAAATTTGTATCGCTATTACCCCGTTTTTAACATTTAACCACCTATGTGGTGCGATTTCATGCGTTGCTCACCGGCTATCTTGTTGGCAAGCACCACTGCTTTAGTAATATGGTCGCATATGTGGTCCTCGCCCACCAGTTTGTCTATACCTGACTTGATAAGAACCTGACGCACCTGAGGATTTACTCCCGAAAGCACTATGTGGATGCCTCGGCTTTGCGACGACTTGATAAGGATCTCAAGGTTATGCACGCCGGTGGCATCGATAAAGGGAACTTTACGCATACGTATTATACGCACCACCGGCTTGGTTCCAAGCGTAGCGCGCATCATTTCGTCAAAACGTGTGGCGACACCGAAGAAGAACGGACCGTCAATCTCGTACACCGCTACACCCTGAGCCACATCGAGCACCTCATGCTGAGTGGCTTCAGTGCCTTCGGCTACGTCAAGCTGTTCGGAGTATACCCTTATCTGAGTATTCTCCATCACGCGGCGCAGGAATAGGATTACAGCGAGGAGAAGACCTATCTCTATGGCTATGGTAAGGTCGAATATCACAGTGAGGAGGAAAGTGACGGCAAGCACCGAAACATCGCTCTTGGGCGACTTGCATATTCCCACCACTGTGCGCCATCCGCTCATGTTGTAAGCCACCATGATAAGCACTGCCGCAAGACAGCTCATCGGCACAAGGTTGATAAGCGGCATGAGGAAGAGGAATATAAGCAGAAGCACCACGGCATGTATTATTCCGGCTACAGGAGTTCTTCCGCCGTTGGATATATTGGTCATGGTGCGCGCGATAGCTCCCGTCACCGGTATTCCGCCGAAGAAAGGAAC
>DAAL01000271.1:0-2122 GCA_001701065.1 Bacteroidales bacterium GP4 | reverse complement strand
GTCAGCCACTGTGGCTGAAAGCAGCGACTCGATAGCACCGAGTATCGCTATGGTGAACGCCGAGGGAAGAAGCATGTTGATAGTGTTCATGTTAAGCTCGAATCCCTTAGGCTGCGGGATGTCGGTCGAAAGCGATCCGAAACGGTCGCCGATGGTCTCCGCTCCGAATTCGGGATAGAATTGCTTCAAAAAATACACGGCGGCTGTGACCAGAATAATTGCTATCAGCGAACCGGGTAGTTTCTTTGAGATTTTTGGAGTCACTATTATTATAAGGAGCGACACCAGTCCCACTATCAGCGTAGGCACGTTGGTTTGTCCGAAACTCTTCAGGAACACGCCCCACTTTGAAATGAAGTCACTCGGAACATCAGTCAGCCCCATCCCGAAGAAATCGTTAATCTGAGTAGAAAAAATGGTCAGCGCGATACCGCTCGTGAAGCCCACCACAATCGGGTAAGGGATGAACTTGATGACCGAACCCAGATGGAACAGACCTAACAGAATGAGAATCAAGCCTGCCATCAGCGTGGCTATGGCAAGACCCTGCAAGCCGAAATTCTGGATAATACTGTACACAATCACTATGAACGCGCCGGTAGGACCGCCTATCTGCACTGAGTTGCCTCCCAGCGTCGACACGAGGAAACCGCCTATGATGGCAGTGATAAGTCCTATCGAAGGACTTACTCCTGACGCTATACCGAATGCGATAGCAAGAGGAAGTGCCACAATACCTACAACAATCCCGGCAATCAAGTCGTCCTTGAAACGACTCATTGAATAATGACTAAACACCCCCAGCAACTTGGGACGGAAGTCAATTGTACCTGAAAGATTCATCTCTTAAAGATGTTTAATAAAAGTGAAATAATGATGATTTATGGATTTAAGCCGCAAAGGTACAAATTTTTATTCAGAAAATGTTGAAAATTCGTACCTTTGTGCCATGAAGCTTGAGAAAAAGGACAAAACACTCAATCAATCATTGCGCATCGACGTGGGCGACACCATCAAAAGCCGCCTGCCGCGATATTACCGTTTTATCCCCAATCCGGTGATAAAATGGCTCGAACGCACCATATGCCAAGATGACCTCAACGGCATCCTGCAGCGCACACAAGGGAAAAACGGCGTGAAATTCTGCGAAGCCGCGCTGAAGGACCTCGGCGTGACCTACTCCACCCTCGGAGAGCACCCCGACAAGTCCAACCGCCGTGTAATCATCGTGTCCAACCACCCGTTGGGCGCTCTTGACGGCATAATACTGATAGCTTGGGCAAGCCGGTACTTCGGATGCCACATCAAGTTCCTTGTCAATGACCTCCTCATGGCTATTAAGCCGCTCGATGACGTTTTTCTGCCCATAAACAAGCATGGAAAGCAAAGCCGGGCTTCATCCGAGGGCATCGACAACTTCCTTGCCGGCGACGAACCCATAATTATTTTCCCCGCAGGACTGGTGTCGAGAAAGCACAAAGATGGAATTTACGACCTGAAATGGCAAAAAATGTTCGTAAATAAGGCTATTCAGTACCAAAGGGACATAATTCCGGTGTATTTTGATGGACTTAATTCATCTTTTTTTTATAATTTTGCAAAAGCAAGGACCAAGATAGGACTAAAGTTCAACATTGAGATGATTTACTTACCGCGTGAGATATTCCAGAGCAAGAACACTCATTTCAACTTGACGGTGGGAAAGACTATCTCCTGGAAGCAGCTTAAAGGCGGTTCCAGAGCCTATCTTGAAGCCAAAGCGATAAAAAAGATTGTCTACAATCTTAAACAGAATTGAATTATGAGTGAAGAAACCATCATTGATGCTGTACCCGTGAACGATTTGGAGCGTGAACTCACTCCCGATAAATTCTTGCGTACCACAAACAAAGGTGGCAACCATATATATATAGTTGACGCTTTCAACTCTCCTGCCGTAATGAGGGAAATAGGAAGGCTGCGTGAAATAGCGTTCCGTTCAGCCGGAGGGGGAACAGGCAAAGCGTGTGACATCGACCAGTACGACACCATGGAACCGCCATGCCGTCAGCTTATAGTATGGGACCCCGTGGCGAAGGAGATTGTGGGCGGCTATCGGTTCATAATCGGTGAGGACATCCGC
>DAAL01000189.1 GCA_001701065.1 Bacteroidales bacterium GP4 | reverse complement strand
TAACATTGTCATACCGATACGATGCGCCGATGCACCTGAAGTTATGATTGTGGGTGGCGGCGAAATCTACAGGCAGGCGTTCCCGAAAGCTCATCGACTTTACCTTACCTTAATAGACGAAGAAGTGACCGATGCCGACACATTCCTTGACTGCTATAAACCCGAAGAATGGGACTTGGTGAGCGCATCGGAACCCATGACCGACAATAAATCGAACATTAACTATCGTTTTTTAACCTTTGAACGCAAAAATGGATAAATTGCACTTCGACAGCGACTATATGGCAGGCGCGCATCCCCGCATAATGGAACGGCTGATTGCCACAAACCTCGAAAAGACCACCGGTTACGGAACTGACACCTATACGGCATCGGCAAAGAAGAAAATACTTGACGCATGCGGTCTTTCGGAAGGCGACGTTTACCTGCTTGTGGGCGGCACTCAGACCAATAGCACAGTAATCGATGCACTGCTGCACCATCACGAAGGCGTGTTGTCGGCTGACAGTGGACACATCAACGTCCATGAAGCGGGAGCCATCGAAGCCACTTGCCACAAAGTGCTGACACTTCCAGCCTACGAAGGCAAAGTAAAAGCATCGGACGTAAAAGGGTACATCGATGCTTTCTACGCCGATGAAAGCCATGAGCACATGGTGGCTCCGGGAATGCTCTACATCTCATTCCCCACCGAGCTTGGCACTATCTACTCACTAAGCGAACTGGAGGAGATTAAGGAAGTGTGCAATAATGCCGGCATACCTTTGTTCATTGACGGCGCACGTCTTGGATATGGACTTGCGGCATCGCCTGATGTTACACTCAAGGACATCGCCCGTATAGCCGACATATTTTACATAGGAGGCACCAAAGTGGGCGCGCTGTTCGGCGAGGCTGTCGTGACCCGCCACACTCACCTGCTTAAGCACTTTATCTCCCTTGTGAAGCAACATGGCGCGCTGCTTGCCAAAGGACGGCTCACCGGACTACAGTTTGACACGCTGTTCACTGACAGTCTGTACTTCGAGATAGGTTCCCATGCTGTCGCTATGGCTCTTAAACTTAAGCAAGCCATGCTGCACGCCGGCTACCGTACTCTTGTCGACTCACCCACTAATCAGCAATTCTTCGTATTGCCGAATAAAGTTATTGAACATCTGCGCCAATACGCCACATTCGAACCGTGGGGACCCGCCGGAGAAACCGAATCGGCAGTGCGCTTCGTGACCGATTGGGCGACTCCTCCCGACCAAATCGACACTCTCATCTCCCACATTCCCGCTTCTTTTTAACCGGGCATTTGCGAGTTTGACAGTAAATATATAAATTTGTACTTGGCTAAAGCTCCGGTTTTAGCCAAGATTTTTATTTTTGAAGCGTTTCTTGCTTTATCCAACCATAGGAATTCGCCAAAATTTACCCAGTGGACAAAGCAGTCAAGTAGCGCTCATGCTTGTCGCATATCCGCTCTACGCCTATCGGCGTAAGATTCGATATACGATAATAGGCGTGGGAGTGGGCTGTTTATTCTTGGTAGGGCGTTTGGCGATGCCTCTGTGGTGATAAACGGAACTTCGCCCACGCTTCTGCATATCAATTGATTATACCGGCAACGGGTGCGATTGCCGAACTATTCATAAATCACTGATATGCACATAGGTCACCTTATTAGGGAAAAGCTAAAAGAGGACGGGCACAGCGTTACATGGTTTGCGGAGCAAATATGCTGTACACGTACACATGTGTACAAAATATTCAATAATCCCAATATTGACCTACAGCTATTGGAACGCATCAGTACCGTGCTTCGATATAATTTTTTCAACGACCTTGCTCGTAACCACCACGAATCCAAACCTTAAAACGGTCCTATTGTATCAAATTACGACACACTTATGTAGCCAATTACGCTACGCCGTTTTCTCGTTTTTAACCCATCTAATCCATAACTATGCGCAAATAAACTTTAACAATTTTTTACGCAATGAAAAAAGAATTTAAATCATTATTACTTTTATTAGTATTTTTACTGCCATCCTTTGTCCTAACTTCATGCGGTGACGACGATGACGAACCAGAATCCACCTATAGTGATTACTTCATGGAAGTATCATCGGTTGAAGGTGGAGGATTAAGCGTTCAACAATGCTCCTCATTAAAAGCGGAACTCAATAGTGAACTGACTCAGTACTATTGGAAAGGTGTAGACAAGAATCAAGCCATCTACTATTTTGATGATGAAGTAAGAGATGCTCGGGATGAATTCTCCGACGGTATAGATGGTATAAGCGGAACACTTTATATAACTTTCTCATTGAAAGATTCTCGCTCTGGAAAAACGATAAAGAATAGCACCCTAAATATTACCCGAGATGGATGCACATTACGATAAATTTTTATCTAAAAAGACCCTTCTATTAATAAAAAACATCCTAATTACAGGATGTTTTTTATTAACGATTGGCTGCAGCAAAAGTGACAACAATAATGAGGAACCGACACCAAATCCACCTGATAGAACAGAAAGCACCGCCGATATGTTAATCGGCAATTGGCTGTTAACGGAATTAAAAGAGAATGGAGAAAATTCTTCATTCAATGATGGCTCCTATGTAATATACTCAATCACTTCCGAAAATAACATCACCAAATACTCCGGAGTGGATTTGACAAAATCCACTTACGAAACGACATGTTCAGGTGAGTGGAATTACAATTTTTTACGCAGTACTCTTACGATAATATTAGATGGGAGCACAAATTCATATAAGATTGGAAATGTTTCAAACAATACTCTCACACTAAACGATAATGAATCATCTGATATCCTGAAATTCAGAAAAATATCAAAAACAGATGTTCCTACAACACAATACACACCGAATGCTAATGTTTCAGAAATGTTAATAGGAGCTTGGAAAATGACAGGTTATAACTATGGTGATGGCTATGAAAAAGCAGATGATGAAATTCTATGTTTCTGGGATCCAAATAGCTTACACTACTTTTTCCGTAAGGAAGATAAACCACAATATTGGGAAATTGATTTTACTCTAAAATGGGAATATGATTTTATTTCCGAAGAACTAACTATTCTTGGCGGGGATACTATTGATGATAGCAACTATGATTATTTCCATGTATGTGGAACGAATCCAATTAAAATTAGCAATGACATCTTGCGATGGGGAGATTACTATTTTGATGATTATAAAAAAATTGCATTATATGATTGTCCTAATTATGTGCCATATATAAAAAGTACTTGGTCTCGGTATGATACTTATGATGGTGAATTTGAATACATCACAATATACGACACATCCGATCGACTATATTACTATTATAAAGATTTATCCAATGACATAATTGTAAAAGCATGGGGAACCTATACATTGACAAGGAATTATCTGACATTTAATCTCACTGATGTTGAGATTGAAAATGCTGATGAATTGTTAGACTTCAGAACAGGAGAAACGACCCAAAGACATTATATGATACGTTATCTTGATACTGAAGGAATAATGGATATGTATTGTCATCAAACCGGTACTAAACGATTCAAAAATGAATAATTTAATGAAAAGGATTAGTATATTCTTTTTGTTCGCAATTTGCGCTCTCTCATCGTTAGCACAGGATGACATCGTAATCCTGCGTGACGGAAGCGAGCTTAAGGTCAATATCCTACAGGTTGACAATGATGGAATTTCTTACAATTATGATAAGAAAAGTCCAGCGTCACAACGCATTGACTTAAAGGACATCTACATGATGCACTTCGACAAGCGAGGAAACATCTATATAAACTCCGAAGGGAAAAGAGTGACCGGGGAGAATCAGAAAATAAACAAAAAACAAGATGTAATATACTTGGTTTCCGGTAAAGAGATACCATGCTATGAGGCTCAGATATTCCCCAACAAAGTCACCTACCTTCTATCAAAACGAGGGAACACCAAAGTCATCCCCATTGCTGAAGTATTTGCTCTGCAGGAGGTATTTATGATAAAATACTCTGATGGAATGAGAGAAATTGTCACACCATTGTCAAAAGCCGAAGAAGAGGTTAAAGAACCGGAACCGGAGCCGGAACCGGAGATTGAGGATAACGAACCTAAAATGCAGGTTGTATTCCACAATGTAAAACGTGGCGAGACTCTTGAAATCATAGCCGAAAAGTACAATGTAACTCCTTCCGACATAATAGAATGGAATGATTTACCAAAGAATCTTCGTCCCAAAGCACGCTTGAGAGCTGACATGCAATTAATGCTTTATGTACTCCCTAACCCCCAATAGCTTTATGAAATATCTGATTTCCATATTTAGTGTATTGTTACTATGTACTTCCTGCAATCAATCAGGGAGTGAAGTGGCAAAAATTGTGGCTGAAAGGGATTCTCTGCGCATAACCAACCAACAGCAATCAGAGCGGCTTTCAGCAATCAATGAGATGGTCACAACAATAAACACCGCTCTTGACTCAATCAGTGAGGAAGAAGGTTTATTATTCATCGACCCAAATAGTGAATTGCCCATCAAGCGCACCGATGCGTTGAAGAATCTTGACCGCTACGAAAAAGTATTGCGCCATTATCAAGACAAAATCACAAAACTACAGTCTACGATAAAAAACAATAAAGGGGAAGCCGGAGTGAGTGAACTTGTTGAACACATGAAGCTACAGCTTGCTCAGAAGGATGCGCAGATAGCATCATTAAGAGAAGAGCTGTCGAAAAAAGATGTGGATATAGAGAAGTTGCAACAGAAAGTGCTATCCCAAAAAATTCTGATTGATGACCAAGCCTCAGCCATAGCGGAACTTGACAAGAAATCACAAGCTCAAACCAAAGCATTGGTGAAACAGGATGAGATGATAAACCAATGCTATGTCCTTATCGGCACTAAGAAAGACCTTGAACGCAAGGGTGTCCTCAAAAAGAAAAAGCTTGTAAACGATGCTGTCCTTGACCGCAGTAAATTCGCTAAGGTGGATATCCGCAAATGGAGAGAGATTTCATTTGAGGCAAAACGTCCGCGCATACTGACCAACATGCCGGAATCGTCCTATCAATTAACTACCACAAGCAAGCGTAATTTCACACTCCATGTGCTGAATCCTACCGACTTCTGGAGCATCTCCAACTTCCTCGTAATACAAACCGACTAATAACCATGAACAAAGTTTTATTCATAACATTAGTATTTCTATTCCCGGTTGTTATCCATAGTGGTCCCCATACTGTTCAAAAAGGAGAAACTTTCGAGGATATAGCAAGGCTTTACAACCTTCCGTTGGACTCTATCTTACATTCTAATCCCGACACGGAAGCCTATTCAGGGCTAACGATAGAGGTTCCTTTAAGTTCATTGGTTTATGATTTAGGAGAAAGCAACACGTTCCGTTTTTTCCAATACAGGCACAAAGAAAATATTGATAAAGGAGTCAAAAAATATCGAAAAGGTAAGGAAAAACTGGAAAAGATGTTTTTGGCTATCGGTAAGAAAAAAGAATCATTAAAATTTGAAGCTATTACATGTTTTGAAGAAGCGGTATCGCATGGAAATATCAATGCGCTATATCAATTAGGGTGTTACAAGGTTCACGGTTCCTTTTATCCCGAAAACAAAGCAGTAACATTTAATCGGGGATTAAATGAAAATATAACCGAATTTAAAGAAGGAATTGAATATCTACAAATAGCTGCCGTTTCCGGACATTTATATGATGCACTTACCGAATTAGCGATAGCCTGTGGGCATGAAGATTCTCCAATAAGAAATCCTTATCTATGTGTGAGTATGCTTGAACAATATAAGGAGGAATATAACATCCCGGTAAATAGTCTTCTGTGCTATATGTATGAGAACGGATATGGAATAAACAGAGATTACTTAAAAGCCTACGTATACTGTCCCTCGTTGACCCTTTCATCCGGTGATGCAGGGAAAACACACCGGGAGGAAATATTAGAGAAAATCGAAGCATTAAATTTGAATTTTGAGAGTGCTAAATATGGAGTAGGTCTTGATCCTGAAATGATGTTTACCATTGGTTGTAGCTATTATCATAATGAGATTTTAGAGCCGGAAGGGCTATTTTGGTTGCATCGGGCTGTTCGTGGTGGATGCAGTGACGCAAGCTGGACCTTAGCCGGAATACTACAAAATAAAAATTTCAAACCAGGCTACGCTAAAAGCTCCGATGAAAAAGAGGTGATGCATTTTGTAACCCTCGCTGCTGATGGAGGGAAGAAGGAAGCAAAAGACTATCTTGTTGCCTATAAAGAATATCAATCTCAAAAGAGAGAAAGAGAACGCCAAATGGAACTTGCACGGCAACAAAGAAGAGAAGAAGAAAAACGGCAAAAACGTGAGAAATGGCTAAATTTGGCGGGGCAAGTTCTGAATCTGGCAACACAAACCTATGTTGCGGTAGAAACCTCAAAGATGGGTGGCAATGTCTACAACCAAGGATATTCAATCCCGACCATGTCATATGGTCAGATGTCGGATAATCAATTTTTTGCTCAGAATCAACTTGCACTTCAACAGATAGCTCAATATACCTACAATAAAGTTTATTCCGATTGGACAGGTACTCCTATGGTTTATACGGACATGAGTGCCGTAAATCTGGGCACAGATACGTCAGTAGGGAGTCCATTGTGGATGTGGGGGATGCAACAGGACATAAACCAAATAGCAACAAATAATGCACGAATGCAAAGTGAAATCGTTGCTTATTATAGAAGGCAAACCGATCAAATAACCCAACAGCTAATCGCAGATCCTACCGCACCGATCGCAGGATATGTTGACATAGACGGTAATTGGATTTCACATGAAATGGTAGAAGCCGGAATTGATCTTAGCCAAGAAGCGCAGGATGACCAATATAGTGTGGTTGAAAAAATAAGACAAAAAAATCGCAATTACTATTCGGAACGGTACGGTAATAAAGAATGCCACATTTGCCATAACCAAAAAGTGTGTCAAACTTGTAACGGGAAGAAATATTATTACGGTAACTTAGGCACATCAACTCCGATAGAATGCCCTAATTGCTTCATCGAAAACGGAGTCCGCACGGGACTCTGTGGAAACTGTCAAGGTCGGGGCTACGTTTATGGGTTAAGATAGTTATATCATTAAATTAATATGGATATGGATAATCTACTTAGAAAAATCTTACTGACTTGCATTGTTTTTATCACAAGTTCTGTATTTTGTATGGCTCAGTCATCTGTTACGCATACAGTTGCAAGAGGAGAGACATTAGCTTCAATAGCTACCCAATATGGAGTTACAGAGAAGCAGATAATCGAAGCTAATCCTGATGCCGCACAGTTCATATATGTAGGCATGGAATTAACCATCCCTAATGTTCCATCTTCATCTACAGATAAAGTAAATACTTCGGAAGAATCCAACTATTCTCTTCCTACTCCAAGTAATCAAAACTACAATACTCCAACAGAGATATATCCAGCAAAAAAAGAGACATATACTCCATTTGATTTTTGTTCTTTTGGTATTTCCTATATTGCCGATTTCGATACAGCCGGAGAAGGGCATTACATGATTGGAGGAAGCGTAATGAATGATGCCGGATGGGGAGCAGATTTCCATATTGGAGCTAATTACGGATTAGTTGACAAAGATTTTGCCGGGGTTCTTTTCCCTCCAGGACCGTCTTATGGACATGTGGTTGAAAATGTGCTCATTTCAGCTTCATTAGATTTTGTTGGTAATTACAGTGGCACCGGCGAAGGAGAAAAGACAGGCACAAATCATAAAGGAGAAGAATATCATTATAAAGGAACTGATCTTAAGTTCGGGTGGGGAATTTCATTAATGCCAAAAGCAATGATTATGTTAGGGAAAGTAAGACCTTGGATTGGCTTAAACGCAACATGGAGCAAAGGTAGCGATAAACTTGGCATAGGGTTTCAAGTCGGCTTAGGATTTGATATTTAATCGATTAAATTAGGAACCGGATATCAATCCTAATGGCGGAGGATGGGATAGCGGAAGGCGTGGAGGGCGGCGATGAGGCAGCGTTCTTGTCCGTGGCAGTATTGATTGCACAGGGCGTGAAAGCGTGCGTTGTGGGACATTTCGGTAAGATGGGCAAGTTCGTGCCACACTATGTAATCCCGAAGTTCCTGCGGCATAAACACAAGCACATGACTGAGCTTGATTTCCCGGCGGCTGTTGCATGACCCGAGCACACGGTGACCTCGTGAAATGCTCCATCCTTTCACTTCCAACTCCAACTCGGCGGCAAGCTCACGGGCACGAGGCAACAACAGATCCTCGGCAACATATGATGCCACTTGCTCCAGCATCCGGCTCACAGTTTTAACCGTGCCCGGACTGTCAAACTTGAATCCGGTGCCTACCTCCACAAAAGCATCGGGAAGCTTCACATTGGCAAGAACCTTGTCAGGCTTCACTGATTGGGTGGAGATGTGAATCCTCAACCCCGGGCATTCCACCACTTGACCGTCATGATAAGCAACTTCCCGCTTCTTTCCCAACAACCGCGGCGCAAACCGATCAAGCACCTCCATCACCTGATTTACAGGCGCACCTTCAGGCACGGTAAGATTCACTTCCCCATCCTTCCAGCGGGCAATAAACCGGACGGCATCCCGGCGCGGACAGATAATGACCCGACCTAACGCCGGATGCATCACGTAAGACTTCATTGTTTATTGGCGTTTGTCCATACCCCAGAACAGCTTGTTGCGCAGGGTATCGGTAAATGTGTGGCTACGTGTAAGCACTATTCCGGTGACAAACGGAGCCTTGGATATTCTCACGGTGGTATTTACAGGCAACGAGATGGAGCGTCCGTCAAGGCTGAGACGATAAGACTCGCCGCGCGAACGTGTCAGCACCGTTATCTCGCTGTTGTCATTCACCACAAGCGGGCGCATGGACAGCGAATGGGCGGCGATGGGCGAAATCACCCACACCGGCGACGACGGCTCCACAACAGGACCGCCTATAGAAAGATTATAACCGGTGGAACCGGTGGGAGTGGAGATGATAAGACCGTCGGCAAGATAGTTGGCAAGCATCACTTCGTTCACCCATGTGTCCATGTCGATCATCGAAGCGGTGTCCTGCTTTAGTATAGCCACTTCATTAAGGGCATAGTTCCAGATGGGAATGTCGGCATCGTCGGAAGTCACCATGAGCATGGTGCGCGGCTCTATCTTGTAGTCGCCGGCAAGAATCTCAGGCAGATATTCGGGAGCCTGTGCGCTCGTGAATGCGGTAAGATAACCGAGGTGTCCCGTGTTAATGCCAAGGATGGGGATATTCTTCTCCCCCACCCACTGCGCAGTGCGCAAAAAAGTGCCGTCGCCGCCTATACTGATGGCAAGCGCGGCATTAAAATCATTACCTTTTATAATATCATTGACTGCAGGAGGCGACGGAAGCAATTCCGACAGATACCGGTAGAATGACTCTTCCATCTCTATCCACACATTGTGACGTGACAGAGCATCGAAGAGACGCATAAGCTCCTCGGCACGATTCTCTTGATAGTGATTACCGTAAACAGCTATTCTCATACCTCGATATAATGCAATAACTCCTTCACTTTCTCTGCCATGTCGCTATCAGGCACTCCGGTTTTTCCTCTCATCTCGATAGTCTCATAGCCATAGCGCAACAATGATCTCGCCACCGATTCCCCACGGCTGTGGTTGACACGTATCACTATGGTCGTGTCACTGTTGGCATACGTGCCTCCCACCACATTAAGATTCAGCAGATGGGCATCGGCATCCTCCACGGCATGGGCTATAGCCGAAGCACTGTATTGTCCGGCACGGCATGAGATGGTAAGTTCAGTGAATTCATCCAAAGGAGGGAACAGCTTCGTAAGCACCGATATGGCATCCTTACGGTCAATAGCACCTACATAATCAGTGGATGCGTCGTCTACCACCGGAAGCAGCGGAATGTCCTGCGACAGACGCTCCAGAACCGATGACAATGCCATGGAGGTGGTGACAGGCTTAAGCGCAGCCACAGCCTCCCCCACATGCTCACCGCATTCGGCAAGGGAATTATAGTTTACAACCCCTTTGTACACTCCGGCATCAACCACCGGAAGAGTGGAAAAACCGCTCCTTTCCATCCGCTTTTTACCATCTTTAACAGTTGTTAGGGAAGTTAAAGGGACAATTTGGGGTGATATGGCATCTTTTGCAGTCAAAACGTTTCCTTATTTTATTAATTCTGATTACTTTTGCAGTTGCATTTATTGAATAGAGATGCAAATTTACGGATTTTTCCGTAAATTCCATCCTCCCTTCATTAATTAGAACACTTTCATTATTGTCTTTGATTACAAAAATGACGAATCTTAGCGTTAATATTAACAAAATAGCCACTTTGCGTAATGCCCGCGGCGAGAATGTGCCCGACGTGACTAAAGTGGCTCTTGATTGTGAGACTTTCGGCGCACAGGGAATCACCGTTCATCCCCGCCCCGATGAACGCCACATTAAGCGCAGCGACGTGTGGGCACTAAAGCCCGTCATTAAGACAGAATTCAACATAGAAGGCTACCCCGACGAGAACTTCATGCGCCTTGTGCTTGAAGTGAAACCGGCACAAGTGACGCTTGTCCCTGACGCTCCCGATGCCATCACATCATCGGCAGGTTGGGACACCATAAAAAATAAAGAATTCCTCTCCGACATAGTGGACCGCCTGAGGGAAGCCGGAATACGCTCATCCATCTTTGTGGACCCTGACGTGGAGATGATAAAGACAGCGGCAGCCACCGGAGCCGACCGTGTGGAACTGTACACCAAGCCTTACGCCGACATGTATCCCACTGACCCCGAGGGTGCTGTGGCTCCCTATGTGGAAGCAAGCAAAGCCGCCCACAACTGCGGGCTGGGAGTGAACGCAGGTCATGACCTTTCACTTGAAAACCTGAAGTTCTTCAGCGACCGCCTGCCCTATCTCAACGAAGTGTCCATAGGTCACGCTCTTATCAGCGATGCGCTCTATCTGGGACTTAAAGAAACGATAGCCCGTTACAAAGCATGTCTTGTCAAATAAACTGAATAATCACAAACAACAACAATACCCCTATGTCAATCTTAAACATGGTTCTTGCCCAAGTGGAAGGCGTGGTCAACGACACAGTGAATGTAGTAGAAAATGTAATCCCCGGAGAGGTGTCAACCGAAGGAGTTCAGCAGGTGGCTGAACTCTCAGTGTGGGAATTGTGCCTCAAAGGCGGATTCATCATGATTCCTCTCGCACTGCTGCTCATAATAAGTATATACATCTTCATCGAACGCTGGATAGTTATACGCCGTGCCGCACGCGAGGACTCCACTTTCATGCAGCGCATCAAGGATTACATCCATGACGGAGAAATCGAGAGCGCAAAAAATCTGTGTAAGAAAAACGGTTCGCCTTACGCACGTCTTATTCTGAAAGGAATCACCCGTATAGGTCGACCCATGAACGATGTTTTAGTGGCAATCGAGAACACCGGCAATCTTGAGATAGCCAATCTCGGCAAAGGACTCCCCTGGCTTGCCACAACAGCCGCAGGCGCTCCCATGCTCGGATTCCTTGGAACCGTGATAGGTATGGTGGAAGCGTTCTTCGCTCTTGCCAACGCCGGCTCCGCCGCTAATGTAAGCGTACTTGCGGGAGGTATCTATGAAGCGTTGGTTACCACTGTAGCCGGCTTGATAGTGGGTGTGCTTGCACTCTTTGCCTACAATGCCCTCGTAGCCCGCATCAACGGAGTCATGAAGCTTCTTGAAGGCAAGACAATGGAATTTATGGACCTTCTCAACGAACCGGCTTAATCCGTCAGTCATCATGGCACTAAAACGCAACCACGACATGATGGCAGTATTTTCGATGGCATCAATGACCGATGTCATCTTCCTGCTGCTCATCTTTTTCATGATAACATCCACGTTTGTGTTCCCCACAGCCTTGGAAGTGAATCTTCCCCAAAGTTCACAACAGACTGCGCTGAAACCGGGCACAAAGGTGTTCATCGACAAGGACGGACAATTCTATGCGTCTTTCGGCGATGAGGAGCCGCAGATGATCGACGGCAATTCGTTGCTGCCGTTTCTTCAGCTGGCTGCGCAGAACGAACCTGACGGATTCATCGCCATATACGCCGACGAAGAGGTTCCTTATGGTAAAATAGTGGAACTGCTCGACGTAGGTTCCAAGAACAATCTAAAGATGGTGCTCGCCACCAAGCCCTCCCAGGCTCCGGTAAACACTCAGCCGGCTGAAACGGACGAACCCCAAAATTAGACGCTGACACTAAACACCCTTCTTAATGGACCAAAAACAAAAAGACCGCCTGATAGCCGGTACATGTACCGCGATAATTTTAGTGCTGTTGACAATAGTGCTTACCACACTATATTACCGCACTGAGATTAATCCCCTTGAGGAGCGACGTTGGCCCCCGGTGGATTCAAGCGAAATCGTGTTTGGCGGTGAGTATGTAAAGTTAGGCGATATCCCTTTACCCCAGGAGGTTCAGGACAACAGTCCGTTGCCTCAAGATGCCCCATCCGAGCCCACAGTGGAAGGCACTGACCTTGACAACGGCGGAGAGCCGGCACAAGAAGCGCCGCAACTGGTGTCATCAGCCCAGGAATCGCCGATGAAGGTGCAGGAAAAACCGAAGCCTGAAAAGACAGGCCCCACCAAAGAAGAGATAGCTGAACGTGAACGCATAAAACGCGAAAAAGAGGAAGCCGCAAAGCAAGCTAAAATCAAGGACCGCCTGAAAAGCGGTTTCAGCAGTTCCTCCAAAGGTTCGGGCAAGTCAGGCTCCCCCAACGGCAACTCGTCGACAGGCGCGTTCAGCGGACAGCCGGGACACAACCTTAAAGGCAGAACAGCCGAATCGTGGGGTAAACCCCGAAGCACCCTCTCCGGAACCATTCGAGTTCAAGTGAGCGTGAACAG
>DAAL01000007.1 GCA_001701065.1 Bacteroidales bacterium GP4 | reverse complement strand
CCGAAGAGGATCTGTATGCTGATAACGGTCCGTACAATAATGATTATGACGTACAGTCTGATTTAATGGCTTAGTTATGGGAGAGGTTGAAAAAGTCTCATTGACATGTAAATGTGGTCACAAATTCCAGTGTAAAGCACCATCTACTCCTGGAAATTATTCTGTAACTTGCACAAATCCTGCATGTAAGGCCAAAGTAAGTTTCCATTATCCTGTAATTTCTGAACAAAAGCAAGTAGACCCTAAGGCTGAAGTAAAACTCGGCTTGTTAGATGATGGCAGCTATCGATTCAGATGTGAAAACGACCAATGCCGTCAAACAGTACTTGTCCCAGCAAACATGATAAAGGTTGGACTAACCAGAGTTAAATGCCCTAAGTGCTCTAAATACCATGAGTTTAATGTTGAGCCGAAAGAATCCGATTTATTAAAATGTCAAAGAGCAGACTGTAATGGGATTCTTGTTAAACCAGACCGTGGGGATGGGATTTATAGTTCGGTTTGCGATAAGTGTGGACAGGAATATTCCATAATAATTCAGGAAGGAAAAGTAGTTAAAGTTATAATGAAGACTCCTCCACCTCCACCTCCACCAAAGCCGTTTAAAATGAAACTTGTCTTAGGTCATTTTTTAGGCAGAAAAGAATATGAATTATCAAAGGGGACGCATTATGTAGGAAGATTAGACACCGAAAATAATTCTGATTTTGCAATCAAGGATAAATTTGCATCCAGCAGATCTCTTCGCATTGATGTAAATGAAAACGGTGGTAGTTTGGTTTATAGAATGATAGTCGAAAGAGCAATGAATCCTGTGTACCACAATAATCGTGAGTTAACGGTTGGAGACATTGTGTATCTTACTTATGGCGACACTCTCAGACTTGGCAAAACTCTTGTGAAAATTGAAAAAGTAAAGTCATCATGATTATAGATATAGACTCAATCTACTCTTTTCATCAACTTGGGCAACGGGATAACCAAGAAGATTCTCGCTTTCCTAATATTGATAATCCAGCAACGGACAATGCGACATTTGTAGTATGTGACGGAGTTGGTGGTTGTGAGAAAGGAGAAGTTGCGAGTGCAACGGTATGTGGTATAATTGGAAAAATGTTATCTGAACATAAGAACACTGACGATTTTTCTGATGAAGACTTCCGAGTTGTACTTAGTAATGCGTATAAGGCTCTTGACGAAGTATCAGATGAATCAAACAGAGGGATGGGTACTACTCTAACCTTTGTAACGATTCATTCGGATGGGATTTTAGCAGCTCACATCGGGGATAGCAGGATATATCAAATAAGACCCGGAGAAGGTATTATCTACAGAAGTGAAGATCATTCATTAGTTAATGCATTGCTCCGCTCCGGGAATATTTCTCCTGATGATATAAAAGATCATCCAAAGGGCAATGTCATTACCCGCTGCATGAGTGCGAATGACGGTGTCCGTGATAATGATGATGCCACGGTTATTAACCTTCAAAATATCGCTTCCGGTGATTATCTATTATTATGCACTGACGGTGTAACCGGTAAGGTAGATGATGAAGAACTTATCGAGTTATATAATTCAGATAAGACCGATGAGGATAAATGCAAATATCTTGCTGCTAAATGTATAGATAGCGCTGATAACAATACCGCAATCCAAATTCATGTAGGGTTAGTAACTTTAGATCCACAAGAGGACTCTGAAGGTGAATTATTCGTTGAAGGACAGGAAATTGTTAAAACAGCAAAAATAGAATCCAAGGAAGAGTCAGTTCACGAATTATCTCCCCTATCGGAAAAGACGCAATCGAAACTTAAATCATTTTTCAACAGACTATTCAAATGAGAACGACAATGCTAATTGGACTGCTTTTATTGACAGGTATCCTGTCGTGCAGTGCCAAGACTCCCAAAGCACCCAAAGTTAATGCCGACAGCATCGCCGTCGCCCAACGGACGCAGGAAATCAGGGACAGCCTGAATGTCATAATGGACAAGGCCAAGGCAGGCGACGCCTCCGCCATGAACGAGGTAGGCACATGGTACTATACCGGCAAACATGTAAACCAGGACTATGCGCAGGCCTACGAATGGTGGAAGAAAGCCTCGCTGAAATCCAATGTCCGGGCCATCGCCAACCTCGGCATGTGCTACCAGCTCGGCCGTGGTGTTGAACGCGACTCGGTAGATGCGGTCCGGCTGTATGAGAAATCAATCAAGGAAGGCAACAGCGCACTTCTTTCCCAGCGTACCGAGAATGCTACCAGAAGTGCCTTTGACGCCATGCTTGTCGGTGACTGTTACGAGAATGGCATAGGCGTCAGCAAAGACTATGTCAAAGCAGCCGGATTCTATTCTCAGGCGGCCGCAAGGGGCAGCGTGGACGGCATGCGTCAGGCAGGCATGTGCTATCTCAATGCAAAGGACAACGCCAAGGCCCTTCAATACTTTGAGAAGGCGGCGTCAAAAGGAGATCTGTCAAGCGAATACTGGGCTGGCAAGATGTTGCTTGGAGGGATGAATGTTCCGTCAAACAAACAGCAGGCCGTTGTCTATCTGCTTAAAGCCGCAGAGGGAGGCATGGCTGCCGCCCAGACGGAAATGGGAACACTCTATGCCGAGGGGAACGGCGTGACCAAAAACCTTGCTCAGGCCGCAGAATGGCACCGCAAGTCAGCCATTCAGGGCAATCCCAGGGGCATGTGGAACTACGGCCACGCGCTGAAAGACGGCGCAGGTGTCACAAAGGATTATGACCAGGCTCTTTTCTGGATGTCAGAAGCCGCTCCGCAAGGATACCAGCGGGCTTTCAGGAAAATGGTTGCTCAGATGGATTCGGTCGGAACAGATCCGTTCCTCAACTATATACGGGGCATGAAGCTTTATCTCGTGGACGGGAAGATGAAGGAGGCTACCGAGCAGTTCAAGAAAGTAGAGAAAGCCAAGATAGCCGAAGGCAAGATAATGCAGATGGTGGTACTTGCCAGCAAACGCAATGACAAACCCAACGCGAAGAAAGCCGCAAAGGAACTGGAGAAGCTTGCCGGGAACGATGCGGAGGCGGCGTTCTATCTGGCCACCCTCTATGAGACGGGTAACGGAGTCGGTCAGGACATGACCAAGGCAGTGGAGCTTTACCGGAAAGCGGCCGATATGGGATATGGGAAGGCACAGTCCTATCTAGCGGACATATACTATGAGGGCCGTGGCGTGGACAAGGATCTTGTGACGGCAGTGGCTCTTTATCAGAAGGCACAGGAGAACCGTCAGCTGTCGCAAAATGGAGCGACCCGTCTTGCGGAGTGTTATGAGAACGGTCTCGCCGGTCTGTCCAAGGACAAGAAAAAGGCAGATGCTCTCAGAAAACAGAAA
>DAAL01000076.1:1537-2675 GCA_001701065.1 Bacteroidales bacterium GP4 | reverse complement strand
CTGGCTGACAGTGACAGTCTCACCGAACAAATCTTGCGTAACCGTGCGTCGTTCTCCACAAGTATTTGGGATAACGCCTTTTAGTCCGTCCATCTGCCAAATATTCCAAGAGATTATATAAGCAAGCCCCGGGAGAGATTGTTTAGGAAATTTGCGACCAAACTTAGCTTGGTAAAAATCAATAATAGTATAAAGAATATTTTCACGAGCGAGAATTAGATTGTCTCCTTGCCATTCAAAACCATAGGTGGAGCGAAGTGCCGCTTTCGCTGCTGCGAGCCATTCTCCGGACTTTTCGGTGTTTTCGCTGACCACACGAAGTTTGCGGTCAAGAAGCCCGACACGCATTTCAATAGGCAAAGGGAGTCCGCTGACGGTGTCATAGCGGCTTACGAGGTATGGGGCTTCGCCACAGGTTATTTCAAGGCGATTTTCAGTAACATAGTCACGCCACGTTTTGCCCTCCGGGAACTCAATTTTTCCCTCTGTGGGTTGCCAAGAGTGTGAGCCGTCGGGGTTATCAATTTCAACGTTAAACACGTTCTCGCGCCCAAACCAAGCATTATCAATAAGATTATTCTGTTTGTTGCAAATCCATGAAGGGGTGAAAACTTCCGCCATTTCGCGACTGCGTTGTTGTTGCTGCTGACGCGACTTCAGGGCACGAGGCACAATAACAGAGCCGTTATCCCCTGTTATAGCTTCAATAGTTATTGGGTCGGCAAATTGGTAACCGGCTCCGCGGTCGGCATAGTTATCGGTTGCCCAAAAGATATTACCTTGTGTGGTATGGTCTTTGAGCAATGTAGCGAGTAAATCAGGCGAAATAGCCAAAATCTCGTTCTCGGATATGTCAACTTTGTTGTCGGTCATTTTCAAAACAAGAACTCCCTAAATAATATATGATGGCTTATTAATTTTCTGAAACTTTGGGAATCTTCTACAAATTTATATAAAAATCGCGAGATTTTTACACCGGCAGAATAAAAAATCAAGGACCGGAGTCTTAATTCCCGTTACCTCCTGCGTGCTCTTAGTCACAATTTTAGTAATTTGGAGGAAAAATTTTAAATTCAAATAATATGGACAGGAATCGAATAGTCGCCGGCCTTGATGTCCACAAAGATAGCATTTATCT
>DAAL01000076.1:0-1523 GCA_001701065.1 Bacteroidales bacterium GP4 | reverse complement strand
CATGATGAGGCAATTATTTTTGAAAAAACCTACGGAGTGCTTACTCCGGACTTGCGGCAGATGTGCAATGATATGGTTGACAGAGGCGTGACGGAAGCAGCTATGGAGAGCACCGCAGTCTACTGGGTTCCGGTATGGAACGAGCTTTGCGAGTCAATGGAGCTGAAACTTGTCAATCCTTTTTTCATCAAGCAGTTGCCCGGTCGCAATAGCGATGTCAAGGATGCGCAATGGATAGCGGAGTGCCTGCTCAAGAATCTCATCAAGGGAAGCTTTGTTCCCGAACCGATTGTTCAGGACATGCGCAAGCTGAACCGCCGCATCATGGATCTCAACGAGGAAATGACCTGCGCCTGCAACAAGCTGGATGCCGCCATGCAACGTTGCGGCTTCCGCCTGAGCAACTATGTGTCCACGACAAAGTCCAAAAGTTATCAATCCGTATTGAAGGCCATCATAGATGGCGTCTTTGACCCGGAGGAACTGGTGAAACTGGTTCACGGAAGAACGGTAAACAAACATGGATGTCAGACGATAAAGGCCGCAGTCACCGGACTATTCTCCAAAACCGACATCACAATCTTCCGGCAGACAAAGGCCGTCATTGATATGATTGAGACGCAGTTGGAAGAATGTCAAAAGGAGCTCACCGCCCTATGCAAGGAACATTTCCCCATACAGTACGAACGGATTCAGACCATCCCCGGAGTCAAGGAACGCGCAGCCACAGCCATAATTGCGGAGACAGGGGTTGATATGAAGATGTTCGCCACTGCTGCAAATCTTGTTGGATGGTGCGGACTCAAGCCAAGGAACGATGTCAGCAACGGACGCTACAAGAGCCGCAAGGTGACGCATGGCAACAAATATCTCAGACAGACGCTCATTGAAATATCATGGACTGCTTCAAGAACCAAGAACTGCTTCTTCTCGAATTTCAGTTACACACAGACTGTCGTCAAGAAGAAAAGCAAGATGAAGATACAGGTGGCCATAGCCCGCAAGATACTTGTCGCCGTTTGGCACATGCTCACAAAGGAAGAGGATTTCATAGATATCTACCTCAAGCGGCTGAAAGAACAACGGGAGGCGGAAAAACAACAAATCAACAGATTTGAATCAATTGCGGTCATTTGACCGCTCTTAATACCTTTGTCCATAATGTAATTATCTTTGTGGTGCGCTGCAGCCCGATTCACAAATTTACCGATATGGACAAAGGAGTTGGACACCGGCATAGGCTACCAAGCCTGTAGAGGAAAGTAATAATCTTATATCTGCTTCTGAGGTATCTCGCCTTGGATTAATTTATCATGTCCTATATCAAGGGAAATGACCATTTTAGATACATAATTAGCCACATAATAAGAGAAGTTACCCAATACGTTTTAGAGGAAAGATACAAAAAAATATAAAGAACCACAAGCGATTTTTTTTAGAGTGAGTATAATGTAACGAACTCAGTCATTCGACGTTTGTGGAGTTGCTTGTGGAACTTGCCTTTGTAGCGGCAGTGGGAGGTG
>DAAL01000140.1 GCA_001701065.1 Bacteroidales bacterium GP4 | reverse complement strand
AGCACTTGAACTGACGGCAAGAATAACGGATAAGCTTTCCTTGAAGAAACCGCCGACAGACCCGGACATGCTCGAAATGTTTATCACTGTCGAGCTTGCAAAGATGAAGTCCATCGTCCTGACGGTCAAGGGATTTGACCGCGACTTCCCCTCGCTCGCTTTTTCCATTGCCACCGGCATTGGAAAAACTCGACTGATGGGTGCAATAATCGCATACCTGTATCTCAAAAAAGGCATTAAGCACTTCTTTGTTCTCGCTCCTAATCTTACGCTCTACGAGAAGTTGATAAAGGATTTCGGCGACGAATCCTATTCAAAATATGTTTTCAAGGGTATAAGCGAATTTGTCGGCAAACCGCCGAGAATCGTTACCGGGGAGAACTACAATGAGCGCACCGGCAGTCTGTTCTCTGATATTGAAATCAATATATTCAATATCTCTAAGTTCAACAAAGATAATAAGGAGAACACAAAAGGGCTGCCCCGTATGCGTCGTCTATCCGAATATCTCGGCCAATCGTATTTCGACTACCTTGCTTCACTCCCGGACCTCGTTATTCTTATGGACGAGGCACACCGCTACCACGGCGATGCCTCTAAAAAAGCCATAAATGAACTTCGTCCGATACTTGGTTTTGAAATGACGGCTACACCCTTCGATGAAAAGGGGAAAGCATTTAAGAATATTGTGTTTGAATACAACCTTGCCGAAGCACTCGATGATGGTCTTTACGTCAAAAATCCTGCAATCGCCAAGGCTCGCAATTTCAACAAAGACAATTACACTCCGGACGAGGTAGAAATTATCAAGCTTGAAGACGGAATTACCTGTCATGAGCGAACAAAGCTCGCCATAGAGATGTATGCCAAGCAGAATGGGCTGCCTGTTGTCAAACCATTTATTCTCGTGGCTTGTCGTGATATTAACCACGCCAAGTCAGTCGAGGAGTTACTGCAAAGCGACCGCATTTATCACGGAGCATACAAGGGTAAGGTGTTACGCATTGACAGCAGCTCGAAAAAGGATGAAGACATCGAACGTCAATTTGTCGCTCTCGAATCGCCCGACAACGAAATAGAAATTGTCGTACACGTCAATATGCTCAAAGAGGGCTGGGACGTGAACAATCTTTATACGATTATTCCCCTCCGCGCTTCAAATGCGGCTATACTTATCGAGCAGACTATCGGACGTGGCTTGCGTTTGCCTTACGGCGGACAACGCACCGGCAATAAGGACGTTGACACGCTTACTGTTATCGCACATGATAATTTCCAAAAAGTTATCGACGAAGCCAACAAGGGCAATTCGCTTCTCAAACGAGTCTCTTTTATCGAGCTTGAAGATAGCGACGAAAGGGACCAAGGCGGTCGGGTGGAAACCACTCCGACATCAACCGAGCAGAAGATTCAGAAGCAGATTGAAAAGGTCAAAGGGGAGATCAGCAACAAGGCTAAACAGTATGTTACCCAAGTCGGTAAAGCCGTAGAGTCTGCTATTTCAAACATTGCTGCCGAAGGCGTTGCTTCTTATGGCGACCTCCAAAAGAAAGATATAAAGGAAAAACTCCGCGAAAAAGCCATTGCTACAATTAAAGAAAGTGTCAAAGGCAGCCTTTTCGCCGAGCAGGATGCCGCCGAACAGATTGCGCAAGTTGATGAAGTAATCAACATTGTTGTCGAGGATTACAAGAAAAATGTTATCGAGATACCGCGAATCGTGGTTGAGCAGCAGAATGTCAAAGCAATCTTTGAAGATTTCGATCTTGATACTTCCAAAGGCTACAATCTTGATGAACTGCATCGCGAGATTATCCGTCAAGGTCTGCATGACTCCTCAGACTTCGAGGTTATCGCAGGTAAATCAGGTAGCTCAAAACGACCTGCTGTTGAACAGCTTATTACTTCGCTTATCGACTTTGACGATGTGGATTATGACGAGGTTTCAGACCTGCTTTATAAACTTGTCGGTCAAGCTGTCAATGCTATCCGCAACAATGCTCCAGGCATCTCAGATGATGATTTGAATGAACGTGTTCACGCTTTCAAACAAAGTCTTGCAGAAAACATTTATAAGCAGATGAAAGAGCACTACCGCATTATTCCGGGAGAGTTCAAAATCAATAAGGTTCTTCCTTTCTCCAAAATCCTCGATCAACAAATTATTGTCAACAATTGGGGTACATTAGATTTTCATGAGCCTGTACCGACTCAGAAATCAACCGTTGTTAAGTTTGTATATGTAGGCTTCAAAAAATCTTATTACACCAAATATCGTTTCGACAGTTCTACCGAGCTGGATTTTTCATTCATTCTCGAAACCAACGACGAGGTGCTTAAATGGATTCGCCCTGTGCCCAATCAGTTCAATATCTACTGGTCGAGCGGCGCAAAGAAATATGAGCCAGACTTCATTGTGGAAACTGCAGACGCTATCTATATGTGCGAAACCAAAGCCGAGAAAGATGTCAACGACCCCGACGTGCAAGCCAAGGCTGAAGCCGCCCGCGAGTTCTGTCGTCGCGCCTCCGAGTTTACGGCTCAGAATGGAGGCAAACCTTGGCGATACGTCATAATACCACACACCCTTGTTGATCGTGCTTATTCGTTCAACTATATCCTTAAACAAGCAAAACTCAAATAAATGTCATTTTGGAATTACATCGGTGAGTTTTTCTTGTTTCGCTGGCTGTTTGGCAAGTTCAGGAAGTCAGCAACAAAGCATGATGCGCACATAGAGGACTTATGGGCTTCGATTGACAGAGATGGAAAACATCTGAATGACAATCACGATGAAGACATTGCACCTATTGATGATGCGGTCACACCTATAGGTGATAATTTACTCGGTGATTCCGACAATTCTGAGGAACTTGATGATTTGGATATATTCATGCGCAATAATAACGGCAAGAATCATTCAAGTCTGTATCACAGAGACTATGACAGTGATTATCATATCAGCGGTCGTCATAGTTCCCATAATGATTGGAATTCTGGAAGTTATAATCAATCGTTTGATGATTTCCATGACGAGCAGGACGACTACGATATGATGGAGGATGATTTTTAGTAATTTTGGCTAAATTATGGAAAAGACGATTGACGATATAAAAGCTCTGATTGCAGCGGACGAGTCGCGGACTCTGGAGCTGAAGAAAACAACCGGCGAACTTAAAGACGGTATGCACTCGGCGTGTGCGTTTCTGAACACCGATGGCGGTTGGCTGATTTTCGGTGTTGCGCCGACAGGATTGAAGATTCTTGGACAGCCGGTTACAGAAACGACAAAACGTGAGCATCCGGGCGCATCAGTCTCAGATGTATGCGTGGGAGCGCATTACGGCAGACAATGTGACATTAACGGATCTGTAACAATCAGGGCAACGCACCGTTGCCAATCGTATCCTTAATAGAATACAATTCATTATCGCAAGTATTTAATCCTAACTACTCACATTATAATAATCGACACTATAGATGAAGTATCTATTTATTGCAGCCGTTCATTATCTTAAATTAGAGAATGAAGAAATTAAAATTCCACTTCAAGCTGGATATCTGTCTAATGAGAGTAACACCTTAGAGATGATACTCTCTAACAATTTATCTCTTCACACTTTAGGGCTTCACTCTATCGATGAAATTCGAGATGCTCCTTCTTATTATGTCCTCGAAGGTGATTTTAGTAAAGAATACGACCAATCTAAGATTGACGCCGTCGGCACATCTATCTGTTTTGCATTCCTTAGACAAATCCAAGCATATGTAGGAAGTCTTTGGGAAATATGTGATAATTCTATCTATGTACGTGACGGTTTTTTATATTCATACAACGAAATCATATCTGACGGATGTACCTTTAAAGCCTCAGTTTCAACTATTAATAGTAAGGCCACAGGAGCTATAGAGTCTGTTAGCATTCCCACGTCGCTACTAATGGAACAAGGAAAGATTATGGAAATTTTCATTAAAGACAACGGCTTCAATGAAATAGGCGATTACAAAACAGCGACACAAATACAACATTATAAAAAATCTGGTCTTTCTAGAAAAGCATTAGCTTCAGTTTATATTGCATTAGCGAGGGGACAAGCAAGCATACCCATGAAACTTTTGCTGTATTGTTCTGCAGCCGAGGCTCTCGTGGCAAATTCAGAAACAGAATTAAGTCATCGTGTCGCGGAGCGGATGGCCTCCCTATTGGGCAACAATACTGAAGAACGAGTTGATATATACTCGAACATCAAATTAGGGTATGATACTCGTTCAAAAGTGGCACATGGAGCTTTAATAAAGAAAGACGAAACATTAATTCAACGATGCTCAACAAATATTGATGATTATCTTCGCAAAGCACTTAAGCTCGAAGTGCCATTCAGTCTCAATGACAAAGATTTTGAAGATTTCTTTCTTAGGAAACTAATGAACTAATTTTGTCAAACATTATTAAGTGTATTGAGAATGACTATTGACGATATAAAGGCTCTGATTGCAGCGGACGAGTCGCGGACTCTGGAGCTGAAGAAGACTACCGGCGAACTGAAAGACGGTATGCACTCGGCATGTGCGTTTCTGAACACCGATGGTGGTTGGCTGATTTTCGGCATTGCGCCAAAGTCGCTTAAAATATTAGGGCAGGAAGTTACGGACTCAACACAGCAAGAGATAGCCAAAGCTATCACCGGATTAGAACCCGCTGTCGATGTGAAGATTCATTATGTTGATGTGCCTGACCGCCCGAATAATAAAGTGATTGCCATGCACTTTGATGGGTGGGTATGGGGAGAACGCCCGCATACCTTCCACGGGTGCCCGTATTATAAAGTCGAAAGCACAACTAAGGTAATGCCGCACGAGATGTACGATGAACGAATCCGTGCGCATCAGCCTCAGATGTATGCGTGGGAGCGTCAGATGGCAGATGGTGTTACGCTTGCCGACTTGAACGAGAAACATATCAGAGGGTGCATACGACTTGGCGTTGAGGGTGGCAGGATCCCTGCAAGCGCAATGAGTGCGCCGATCGGCGACACGTTGGCGAAATGGAGTCTGCTGAAAAACGGCAATCCGACCAATGGAGCGGTGATGCTTTTCTCCAACAATATTGATGAATATCCGCAGTTTCGGCTTCGGATGGCCCGGTTCTTGGGTACGGATAAGAATGAGTTTATCGACAACCAACGTGCAGAGGGCAACTTCTTCGACCTGCTTGACGCAGGTATGGCTTTCTTCTTCAAGCACCTCAATCTCAGCGGGAAGATTACAAACCACAGCCTTCAGCGCGAAGAACGCCTTGAAGTGCCATATCACGCTTTACGCGAGGCATTGATCAATAGTCTGTGCCATCGTCAATGGGAGAAGCATAATCTGACAGGAAGTATCGCAATCTACGATGACCGCATAGAGATTGCCAACCCCGGCATATTCCCTCCTCAAATCTCACCCGAATCCATCAAGGAGCCGCATGAGTAATATCCCTACAATCTAAAGATTGCCGAAGCTCTGTATAAATCAACCTATCTGGAAAGCTGGGGTTCCGGAGCCAAGCGTATAATGGATGCCTGCCGCGAACAAGGCGTAGAGGATCCCACATGGCGTTGGGACGGAGGCTTTGTAATCGTCACTTTCAAACGACCCGGCAAAACATTCCCTGAACAAGGCGCGAATACCCAACCAGTTCCAAACCAGCACTCTACCAGTTCTATACCAGTACCCCACCAGTTCTCTACCAGTTCTCTACCAGTTAAGACGTTGATAGAGAAAGCCACTGATGATTTTATGACAGTATGGCAACTTGCCGAACTATGCGAATTAAAGGATATAAGATACTTCAGAAAGAACTATCTTAAACCGGCATTGGAGGAAGGTGCTATTGAGCGACTGTATCCCGAACAGCCAAAACATCCCAAGCAGAAATACCGCTTAACAGAAGCTGCAAAGGAATGGAAGAATAAGAAAATCCCAGAGAAACCAAAGAACTTCCCAAAGAAATAGTTGAAGTTCATCCGACCGAAAACCGCCGTAATCCGACCGTTTTTATCGCATCCGACCGAAATTTCGGTCGGATGGAAAGTCAGACGGCCAATCATATGACTGACAAAGCTGTAAGACATTCAAACGGCAATTCTTCCTGTCATTCATACATAAGGCTTGACATCCATCTGCTCATAAGTTAATTCAGTCATCTGCTCATACGTATGTACATTCATACGTATGTACATTCATACGTTCAGATGTTCATACGTCAGTACGTTCATACATCAATACGTCAGTACGTTCATACATCAATACGTCAGTACGTTCATACGTCAATACGTACTAACAGCATACTTGCAATCAAGACTTCAACGAGTAACTATCTGTAGTAATATGCGTTAGCCAAATTACAATATCGACAGCATTATGTATCGCGTGTTGATATATCAACTATCTTGAGTCCAATCTTATTCTTCCTCATTGCAAGAAGTTGAATTTTGTCAATATTGATGTGCAAATAATTGAAACCGTCGCTATCCCGATTACAATAGCCTTTTCTGTATGTAACCTATTGTAATTTGGTGCTATCAAGCCTTCTGATTCTGTAGGTCGAACGGAATCCGTCGGGATTCTGCAAGGTATGTTTTGAGCTGCATGAAATTGATTTTGCAGCTCAAAACCCTTGCAGTATGTTGGTTGGCCTTACTCCAAAGTCGTAATCCCCGTTGCCGATTTCACACTCCGATTTTTCCCTTTTTGTTTTCATTATGATTGGCGGCGAAAAGAAAAAAGCCGACAAATCACATCGGACTTATCGGCTTCGGTATAACGGTTACATCGGTGCATAATTGATTTCACCGAGGGAGTTGATAGCGTCCTGTTTCAGACTGTCAACGACGTGGAGGTATCGCTCCGTCATCTTTATGGAGGTGTGTCCGAGGAGGCTCGACACCGTTTTTATATTCGCTCCTTTGGTAAGGACGTTCACCGCGAAGCTGTGCCGGGCGCAATGCCATGTGATTTTCTTCTTAATGCCTGCCGCCTTTACCCATTTACGCAGATACAGGTTGCAGATGTTGTAATGCGGAACTTTGAATATCCGGTCATCATAGTTGTCGTTATCCGGCTCACCGATCAGACGGATAAGGGTGTCGTTCAATGGAACGATTACCCAGCTCCGGCTGCTGTGGTCTTTTGTCTTTTGCTGCTGGAAACGCAATGTTTGGGTTGTGTAATCCACATTGCGATAGATGAGCTGGCTCGTGTCGCACCATCGCACACCGGTATAAAGAGCGAAGATGAACGCACGGTGAATTTCCGGCCTCTCGCCTTCAAAATGTGTCGCAACAAGCTGCTGTATTTCCTCCGGTAGAAGAATCTCCTTTTGCAGCGTCATGTTGTCGTTCTTCAACACGAAGCCTCGGCACGGATTTTTCTTGATTAGGTCTTTGTCAACAGCCGCAGTAACCATACGCTTGAACATTCGGAAATATATTTTCGGACCGTCGCCTGTTCCGTTCTCTTTCAGATACTCAACATAGGCAGCTACCATGTCGACTGTCAGCTGTGTCATCTTGAGATTATTCTTGTAGAGAGAATATCTCGGTGTATCGGCAAGAAAGTTCTTGAACTTTTGGAGTCCGTGCCCGAGCGTTATGCGGGTGTATTTGGTGAGAGTCGGAGATTTGATGAACTCCTTGCAGAACTCAAGAAAATCCTCGTCCATGTCTTTTCGGATACGATAGCCCTCCCTATCCTCCAGAAAAGATTGCTCGCGTTCAAAACGTATCTTTTCAGCAAGGGCAAGCGTATTCTTGTTCTGCATACGCTCCTGCTGATTGCGGGGATGAAGCCAGATATACAGGTTGAGGTTCTCTTTCTTGCGGGAGTGTTTGATTTGATATTTCGGTTTACCCGCCATCGCTCCCTCGGTGTAAAATACCTGATTCCCATCCTCGTCAAGCACGGGCGATTCAGTCCTGCCGAGATAATATTCAAGGTAGAGGCTGGCACGTCCGTCGCTCAATTCCGATTGCCGGAGTTTGGGATTCTGCTTCTTGCGATTTTCTATTTTTGCCATACAATTATAATTTGCGCAAAGATAATCCGAGGTATAATAATCTGAAAATCGCCGTTTACAGACCTTAACATTTTCTCTCTTCCTACAGTCCATAATCAAGGGTACAAAAGGTGTACTTTTTGAGAAAATCGGGTCAAAAGCAGGAAAATCACCGCAATATCGATAACGGCCATTGCACTGATAACAAGCACAATTAGCTCATTTGACTTATTCGCGTTTTTCTATCATAGAAACCTGGAAAATTTCAATTGGAGTCAAGAACGTTGCAAACGGTGGATGTTTTCATGGATAGGTGTGTCCATCAGGCTGTCGGAATGGAAAATGTCGGCGGTCTACACATACTATATCAGCGTGAGGCTTCTGCGTTTGCTCGTTTTACTCCAATGGGCATTCCAGAGCCTCAGAACGTGGGACGGGCAACAAGGTACAGATTCTCACGCTATTCTTTTTTACCGTTTTTAAAGCCAAAGAGGAGAGTCCGGAGGCAACCGATTTATCACATGAAAAAGTTTTTATCTCTACTGTGTGCAGCCATTATCGGCTTCTCCAACCTCACCCACGCCTACGACTTTGAGGTTGACGGTATCTACTATAACATCCTATCCGAGAACGACTGCACAGCAGAGGTCACCAATTCTGGAGATTCTAATATTAAGTATGAAGGTGATATTGTTATTCCATCTTCGGTATCGTTTAATGAGATTACGCATATCATTACTACCATAGGAGATTATGCTTTCTGTGAGTGTCCGTCCTTAAATTCAGTTATCCTCCCGGAATCCCTTACTTCTATAGGATCATTGGCATTTAGTTCGTGCAAAGCACTGTCATCAGTCACCTTTCCAAAAACTCTTACTACTATAGGGGACTGGGCTTTTTATGAATGTTCAGCTTTGACCTCTGTTACTTTTCCCGAAAAATGTAAAATCACCACCATCGGAAGTTTGGCATTCTCTGATTGTTTATCCTTGATTTCAGTCACCATCCCGGAATCCCTTACTACCATCGGAATGTCAGCTTTTAGCTCATGCCCCATCTTGAAATCTGTCACTTTGCCGGAATCCCTCACTTCTATAGAGTATGGTGCATTTTGTGAGTGCTCGTCCTTAACTTCTGTATCTTTGCCTAAAACGGGTAAACTTACTGCCATCGGAGATTATGCTTTCTATGAATGCTCATCTTTGTGTTCTGTTACCTTCCCGGAATCGCTTTCCATTATCGGAGAGAATGCTTTCTACGGATGCTCATCTCTGCAATCAATTACTTTCCCTGAGTCTCTCGCTTCTATCCGAAGGTCGGCTTTCTTCGGGTGTTCATCATTGACTTCGGTCGCCTTTCCTAAAATATGTAAGATTAATACAATTGAAGATTATTCTTTCTATGAGTGCTCATCCTTGACTTCTATTACTTTCCCGGAAACATGTGAACTTAGCACTATTGAAGATTATACTTTCACTGGGTGTTCGTCATTGCTGTCATTGACCTTACCGGAATCTATTACCACTATCGGATATGGGGCATTTAGTTCGTGCCATGCTTTGGCATGTGTCAATCTGCCAGAATCGCTTTCTTTTATTGATGTGGGAGGTTTTGCCAATTGCGAATTATTGACCTCCATTACTTTTCCGTCATCAGTTATCTCTATCGGAGACGTTTCTTTTAATGGATGTTCAAGGCTGACTTTGATTACGAATAAAAGTACGGAACCACAGATAATCAACAAAAATGTATTCGATACTAAAGTATATGAACAAGCGACGTTGAGGGTGCCTGACGGAAGCGTAGATGCGTATAAGGAGGCAGATGTGTGGAAGCTGTTCTCTAAAATTGAGGGTGGAGCATTGTCGGGTATTGAGGATGTGGCTCAGGATGAAGGACCGGTGACGGTGTACACGTTGGGCGGTGTCGTGGTTTACACGGGATTGTGGAATGAACGTCCGGAATTGCCCGCAGGAATTTACATAGTGCGCAACGCCGACGGCATCTCACGCAAAGTCGCCATCCGGTAACCATCTTTTATAATAGAGGTAATCCACGGCATCGTCTTCTACGATGCCGTAATTGTTAGCCCCACATTGAGCGTAGCGAAATGTGGGGAGCGCGGATTGATGGTCGCATGAAGAACGTCGAAGATGTTCCTTTATTGGGGGAACAATTAAGAAACATCTTCGATGTTTTTGTTGGTGGATATATCGCCACCACCCCATATACAAATATGGGGCTAACCATAATGCATCGTCTTCGACGATTTCCCAAGAAGCCAGAGTGCCTGCATTGCTCTTTTTGCAGTTTTTTCATTTATAGATAGCTGTTGAGACATCTCAAGATGGGTAATTCCTAATAAGGTCCAATATCCATTGTTGAGTGTCAGTCAGTTTTACAGGGACATTTACAAGGACATTTACAGGGACACCAGATACGTTAAGACGCTGAATTATGCAGTTTTTGGACAAGGTATTGCATAACACCCGGTTATTTTGTAATTTTGCGCATTATTTTCGGCTTACTCGCATATCGCCGACTGATGAACTATAAAAACAACGACGATGAATATCAAACAAATTACTTCTCATGTCTTTTATGCAGGCGTGAATGACCGCACAACTCCCCTTTTTGAATCGTTATGGCAACTACCTCTTGGCGTAAGCTACAATTCCTATATTGTTAAAGGCAACGAAAAAACAGCGTTAATCGACGGAACGCATCTTGGATTCACCGATACCCTCATAAGCAATGTGCTTGAACTCACCGGAGGTAAAGCTCCCGACTATCTTGTCATCAACCACATGGAGCCTGACCATTCGGGCGCAGTGGGACTGCTTAAATTAGCGTTTCCCGAAATCATAATCGTGGGCAACGCCAAAACCGCCGACATGGTGAAGGGCTACCACCACGTGACAGAAGGCGTGATGACTATAAAGGACGGCGACACCATCGACCTTGGCGGTCTGCACCTGTCGTTCCACCTCACCCCGATGGTGCACTGGCCTGAAACGATGATGACATTCTGCATCGAGGACAAGGTATTGTTCACCGGCGACGCTTTCGGATGCTTCGGAGCATTGAACGGCGCAGTCATCGACAATGAAATGGACACTGCGGCATATTTCCCCGAAATGATGCGTTATTACTCCAATATCGTGGCAAAATATGGAACCTTCGTGCAAAAAGCGTTTACCAAGGTGGGTGGACTCGAATTTGAATACGTGTGCTCGACCCACGGACCGGTGTGGCATGACGAAAAGGATAAAGTCCTTAACCTGTATTCAGCCATGAGCCGCTGGGAAGCCGAAGAAGGCGTGGTGATAGTGTACGGCTCGATGTACGGCAACACTCAGGCACTTGCCGAAGAAATGGCTGTGGCACTTGCCGAACGCGGCATAAAAAGCATAAAAATCCACAACGCCGGCAATTCGCCCCTTTCGTTCATCCTTGCCGACATCATGCGCTACAAAGGCGTGCTTCTTGCGTCGCCCACTTACAACGGTGAGATATTCCCGCCCATGGAGACAGTGGTGAAAGCGCTTACCACCCGTGGAATGGCAAACCGAACCGTTGCCACTATCGGGTCGTTCACCTGGGGACCTCAGGCAGTGAAGAAGATGCGCACCATGCTGTCCGATGCCAAGATTGACGTAATCGACCCCATCGTGGAAATGCGCCAAAGCCCTGACAGCACCCTTCCGCAGCAGTGCGCTGTCCTCGCCGACGCAATGGTCGAGGCAATCAGGAAAGCGTGATAAAACGCCAATTTGTTAAATTTTTTGATAATTTAGTCATTTAGTATGTTATAAATGTTATATTTGCATACTAAATGACTTTTTTATGGAATTTCCCGAACTAAACGAGATATACGAACAAAGTTTTCGTGACAACTGGCAACTTCCCGCCCTTACCGCTTACGGCGGCGACACCACCATGAGTTATGCCGATGTGGCATTCAGGATTGCCCGAATGCACATGCTCTTTGAGGTCACCGGCATCAAGCCGGGCGACAAGATAGCCATAATAGGAAAGAACACTCCGGGATGGATTATAACCTTCCTTGCCACAATCACTTACGGCGCAACCATTGTGCCTATACTCCAGGATTTCAACCCCACTGACGCACAGCACATCATAAAACATTCCGAGTCGATACTGCTGTTTGTCGACAATAACATATGGGAAACGCTGGAGTTTGACAAAATGGAAAAGCTCCGTGGCGCAATCTCGCTGACTGACGGGAAACTTCTTGCCGAGCATCCGCGCAACCACGGAATTCTGGAAAAGGAATTCAAAAACCTGGGCTCACACTTCACCAAACGCTACAAACACTTCCACCGCAGCGACGTGAAATTCCGCCGCATGAACCCCGACAGCACCGCCGTGCTCAACTACACATCAGGAACCACCGGATTTTCCAAAGGCGTAATGCTAAGTTACCGCAACCTGTGGGGCAATGTCACATTCGGAATAGAATCGAAACTGCACTACCAAGGCTCACGGTGCCTGTCGTTCCTTCCGCTTGCCCATGCCTACGGATGCGCATTCGACATGCTTGTGCCGCTTGCAGTAGGAACCCATGTCTATGTGTTCGGAAAACTCCCGTCGCCCGTGCTGCTTATAAAAGCATTCGCCGAAGTGAAGCCGAACCTCGTGATATGCGTTCCGCTTATCCTTGAGAAGATATACCGCAAACAGATAGTGCCGCTGCTGTCCAAACGCCCCATGCGCTGGGTCCTTGCCGTTCCGGGTCTTGACAAAGCGTTATACGCCATCATTTGCCGCAAGCTTGTCGATGTGTTCGGAGGCGAGTTTGAAGAGGTCATAGTGGGCGGCGCGCCGCTCAACCATGAAGTTGAAGAGTTCCTTCACAAAATCAAGTTCCCGTTCACAGTGGGCTACGGCATGACCGAGTGCGGACCGCTCATCAGCTACACCCCGTGGCGTGAGTTCATAGTAAGCTCATCGGGCCGCACACTCCCCAATATCATGGAGAGCAAAATTGTGAGCGACGACCCCGAAAATATACCGGGCGAGATATGCGTGAAAGGCGTGAATGTCATGAAGGGCTACTACAAAAATTCCAAAGCCACCAACGAAGTTCTCGACAAGGACGGATGGCTGCACACCGGCGACATGGGCACCCGCTCCGCCGACGGCACAATATTCATCAAAGGACGCTACAAAACCATGATTCTCTCGTCCAACGGTCAGAACATCTATCCCGAAGAGATAGAGGCGAAGCTGAACAACATGCCGTTTGTGGCTGAAAGCCTTGTGATAGAGCGCAACAAACGCCTTGTGGCACTCGTGTACCCCGACTACGAGGCTATGGATGTCATGGGCGTGTCCCACGAACAGCTTCCCGAAGAGATGGAAAAGGTGCTCAAAGAGCTTAACAAGCTTGTTGCGCCCTATGAGCGTGTCGACCGCATCCAGCTGATAGCCAACGAATTTGAAAAGACACCGAAACGGTCCATCAAGCGTTACCTTTACAACGCCTGATTCCTTGTCAGGTGTTCACCGCCAAGGCAGCGTTTCTTAGTTCAGCTTCTCCGCAAGATACTTTCCTGTGTAGCTTTCGGCGCACGCCGCAACTTGCTCGGGAGTGCCTGTCACAACCACATTGCCTCCGGCTTCGCCCCCTTCGGGCCCTATGTCTATCACATAGTCGGCGCACTTGATCACATCCATGTTGTGCTCGATTATCACCACCGTATGTCCGGCATTGATAAGACGGTTGAACGAGTCCATGAGTGTGTTTATGTCATGGAAGTGCAGTCCTGTGGTAGGTTCGTCGAAAATAAACATGGTGGGCGACGGTTTTTCCTGCGCCAGGAAATAGGCAAGTTTCACACGCTGGTTCTCACCGCCTGACAGGGTGGACGATGACTGTCCGAGCTTGATGTAGCCCAATCCCACGTCCTGCAACGGCTTCAACCGACGCACAATCTTCCTTGTAGCGGTGTTAATCTCCTCGCTGAAGAACTCTATAGCTTGATTTACAGTCATGTTGAGCACATCGTTGATGTTTTTGCCCCGGTATTCCACTTCAAGAATCTCACGCTTGAACCTCTCGCCGTGGCAAGCCTCGCACGGTATCACTATGTCAGCCATGAACTGCATCTCTATCGTAATCACGCCTTCGCCCTTGCACTCCTCGCAGCGTCCTCCTTCGGCATTGAACGAGAAGTGGGCGGGAGTGTAGCCCATCTGCTTTGACATCTGCTGGTCGGCATAGAGTTTACGTATCTCGTCATAAGCCTTGAGGTAAGTGGCGGCATTGCTGCGCGACGATTTCCCTATGGGATTCTGGTCGACAAACTCCACCTGCATTATCCGTGACAAATCACCTCTTATAGCCTTGTGCTGTCCCGGAGCGTCGCCAGCCTCGCCCAAGTGCCTTACAAGCCCGCGGTAGAGGATGTCACGCACGAGGGTCGACTTGCCGGAGCCGCTCACCCCGGTCACTACAGTCATTACTCCGAGAGGGAATTTCACATCTATATTTTTAAGGTTATGCTCCGATGCGCCCACTATTTCTATAGAATCGCGCCACCTCCTGCGCTGCTTCGGCACAGGAATCGCAAGTTCACCGTTAAGATACCTCACAGTGTAGGAGTCAGAGGCTGACGACAAGTGCGCCACATCGCCCTGATATATTATCTCGCCGCCGTGGCGACCTGCCTCAGGACCCACGTCGATGAGATGGTCGGCGGCACGTATTATCTCTTCGTCATGTTCCACGACCACCACGGTATTACCTATGCGCTGCAGTTTCCGCAACACCGATATGAGTTGCTGCGTGTCGCGCGAGTGAAGCCCTATACTCGGCTCGTCAAGGATGTAAAGCGACCCCACAAGGCTGCTGCCGAGAGAAGTGGCAAGGTTTATGCGCTGGCTCTCGCCGCCCGACAGCGTGGACGAAAGGCGGTCAAGGGTAAGATACCCAAGCCCCACCTCGCAGAGGAAGTTGATGCGGTTGTTGATTTCGATCAGCAGCCGTGACGCTATCTGCGAGCGGGTTTCGTCAAGCTGAAGGTTGCGGAACCACTCGCGAAGGTCGCTGACCGGCATTTTCACCAGTTCGGATATAGTGGCACCGCCCACCTTGACATACATTGCGTCCTTGCGCAGGCGTGAACCTTCGCAGTCGGGGCACATGGTCTTGCCGCGGTAACGCGCCGCCATGACACGGTATTGTATCTTATATTGGTTCTCCTCCACCATCTTGAAAAATCCGTCGATGCCCTTGAATCTACCTCTGCCGTGCCACAGCATGTCAAGCTCATCCTTGGAAAGTTCGGAGTAAGGACGGTGTATGGGGAACCCTATATGGGGAGCCATGTGGATGAGTTCTTTCTTCCACTCGCTCATTTTCTCGCCGCGCCAGCACATCACTGCGTCCTCGTAGACTGAAAGCGACTTGTTAGGCACAACAAGGTTAGGGTCAATTCCTATGACCTTTCCGAAACCCTCGCAGCGGGCACATGCCCCATAGGGGTTATTGAAGTTGAACATAAGCTCCGACGGCTCACGGAAAGTGATTCCGTCAGCCTCGAAACGCTTCGAGAAGTCGTGACGGTGCACATTATCGCCTTCCCACACCAGCAACGCCATCTCGTCGTGACCCTCAAAAAACGCCGTCTCGGAGGAGTCGATAAGTCGGCTCAGTTCATCCCCTTCATAAGCCACCGAAAGGCGGTCCACAAGAAGGTCATAGCCTTCAGCGGAAGGAGGTACTTTGCCGTCGGCAAGCATCTGCTCTATGGACACAAATCCGTTGTCCTTGACAAGGCGCGAGTAACCACCTTTCAAATATACCTCCAACTGCGACTTGAACGAGCGTTTCTCCGAGAGCATTATGGGGCTGATAACCGCCATGCGTGTCCCTTCGGGATAACTCTTAGCCACCGAAACCACATCGTCAGTGGTGTGTTTTTTCACCGGAAGCCCCGAAACAGGGGAATAAGTGATGCCTATGCGCCCGAAAAGCAGTCGCATGTAATCGTATATCTCAGTGGAAGTGCCCACGGTGGAACGCGGGTTGCGTGTATTGACTTTCTGTTCTATGGCTATCGCCGGCGGAAGTCCCTTGATGAAATCCACTTCCGGTTTAGCCATTTTGCCCAAGAACTGCCGGGCATAGGCTGAAAGGCTTTCAACATAGCGACGCTGCCCCTCAGCATATAAAGTGTCAAATGCAAGCGATGATTTTCCCGACCCTGACAGCCCGGTAATCACCACAAGCTCATTGCGGGGTATGGCTACATCGACATTTTTCAGATTGTTTACCTTAGCCCCTTTTATTTCGATATTCTGCTCTGTCATTGAAATGATTTTAACCTACAAAGTTACTCAAATATCGGCAATCGGTAATAAACAATGCACCTACAAAAATTTTTAATAGGTATTAAATTTCCTTTTTAACCTGCGAAAAGCTATCTTTGCATATATTTTCAATAGGTAAGGTATGAAGAGTGACATTGAGCAAGCTTGTGAAGTTCTTAACAATGGAGGAACAATACTGTATCCCACTGACACTATCTGGGGGATAGGCTGCGATGCGACTTCCCCCGAATGCGTTGCCGGGGTCTATGACATCAAGCGCCGCGACGATTCCAAAGCCCTGATAGTGCTTATGCCTGACATGGCTATGGTGGAGAAATATTTCGGCGCGCAGCCTAAGCCGGTCATGGAACTGCTCACCTGCCCCGACCGCCCTACCACAGTGATACTGCCGGGAGCCAAAGGGCTTGCCCACAACCTCAGCGCGGAGGACGGCACAGTGGGAATACGCATCACTCGCGAACCGTTTTCCAACGCTCTGTGCCGGGCATTCGGCAAACCGCTTGTGTCAACCTCAGCCAATATCAGCGGAGAGCCGTCAGCCCCAACCTTCGACTTGATTTCTGACAGCATAAAAGAAAAAGCTGACTATTCATGCACTACTCGCCGTGACGACCGTTCCATTCATCAGCCGTCACGGATTGTCAAAATAGATTCTGACGGAAACATAATAATTTTACGCCCTTGAATGTGACTTGCCGACATAGATGGATGTGGATAGCCGGAGATTACTTATCGTCGGCTGCGGCATTCTTCGTGTTTTCCCTCGTGCGGTACCACACCGGCAACCACGGAGGATTCGGCACACTGCAGGCGTTTCTCACCCACACTCCGGTAATGCTGGAGCAAATACTGTTTCCACTCTTCATCGTAGCGTTAAGCGCAATTGCCGGAAGCTACCAGAACTTACTCCGCAAGTCCTATCTGCAGGAGGCATCCGTTACGTTCATCCTGTCCGCGGCGGCTACATGCGTGTTCTTTTTCGTCGCGCTCATCGACGACACCCACGATGACAGGTTTATATCCTACAAACTCATCCTCTCGCTTCTCGGAGTGCTTTTCGCTGCGATTTACACGGGAAGATGCATCCTCACAGCCTATACACGACGGATGATTTCGACCGGAAAATGGTTTTACCCCACAATCATAATAGGTAGCCGACCGAAAATCGAGAACATCCGCAACCATTTACGCCGCAAGCCCTCCCATATGGCGTTGAACCCTACAGGATGCGTGGTGACTGACTTCTCGCCACGGCTGAACGACAACCAGCTTCCGGAGTTCACGCTCGATGATGCCATCAAGGCGGCAGGCGATAACTGCGCATTCATCATAGCCGAGTATGACAGCACATCAAGACATGACACCGACATCCTGAACCGGCTGCTGATAACCGGCAAGGATGTATTCGTGCCGCACTTCTCGCTGTCGCCGCTCATCCAAAGGGGCAAAATCACCAATGTAACGGGGCTTCCTCTCGTCAACATAGGGTTTGCGACATCATCGACCGCA
>DAAL01000145.1 GCA_001701065.1 Bacteroidales bacterium GP4 | reverse complement strand
AAGCCAATGCAGTGGCTTGCGGTTACTGGCAATTGTGGCGTTACAATCCTGCTGCCGAACTTGAAGGCAAGAACCCTTTCACCCTTGACAGCAAAGAACCTAACTGGGATGAGTTTGAAAACTTCCTTAAGGGCGAAGTACGCTATGCTTCAGTGATGAAACAGTATCCTACCGAAGCTGCCGAACTCTTCGCTGCAGCTAAGGCTAATGCTAAGTGGCGTTACAACAACTACCGTCGTCTTGCCCAGCAGCAGTGGGGCGTTGACCCGGAAGTTGAGACTCTTGAAAACAAGTAAGATTAACTTATTTCCTTGATAACTTAAAGGAGCGACTCACACGAGCCGCTCCTTTTTTGTTTAACCGTTTCGGTTTGCAAAAAATCCTATAATTATCCGGATGCAAAGTTAGGTATTACGCGGGGGATGTGCTATACCTAAAAATAATGATTTTTGCACACTGAGATAATGATTTTGGATACTAAAATAATGATTTTGCGGGTTCCGGGACGCGCCTGGTCAGTCATTTTTGGGTGACCGGTGGCGCATAATGCGGAATTCCTGGTTGATGTAGGTGAATTTTATCACTTCAAGACGGTAAAATTTCACCATAAGCCGCTCGATGGACTCTTTGCTTAGCCCGAACCGTCGGCACAGGTCGGCTACCGACACATGGCTTTCCGTGTCGATGTAGTCGAGCACCGCAAGCTCGTCCTCGCCCACCATCAGCGAGGGGCAGGAGCGTGAATTGTGCGACCGCCAGCATCTCACCATGAGTGGATGCGCCACTATGTTCTCGTCCTTTACACGGTAATACACGCGCCATGTGCCGTCAGTTTCGCGCGATTCCACGGGCCGTCGGGGTGCTTTGGCTATATCCACCTTGAACACTAGGGCACCTCCGTCCACTTTGTAGGCTGTCACATTGACCGATTGCGGAGGGCGGCAATACATCTGTGCGGCTTGTTCCACCACGTAGATGTCCTCTTCGTTTCTTACTCCGGCTACATTGCCGTTGTCCTTGACCCCCACGAGCAGATGTCCACCGTCGTTGTTGGCGAACGCCGAGATGGAATGCGCTATCTTTGCCGCATCCGATATGGCAAACTTGAAGTCCTGGTGTTCATGTTCGCCCTCGCTGATAAGATTGTGTATGTAGAAATGCCCTTTTACCGCTTTCAGGTCCTTCATCGCCGTTAGTTGGATGGGTAGTTAAGGTTTTCGGGCTTTATGTGGTCGAGTACTTCGTGCAGATAGCGATGGGCTGCCTGTTTGGCTCCTTCAAGCGACATGTAGGAATAGTTGCCGCAGTCGCGCGGTGTCGCTCCCGGGATTTCGCCTTCGAAGCCGGCGATGAAGCTGAATGTCTCGCGCATCAGCGGCACCATGTCGGCGTNNTCGGCGGCGGTGTAGTCGCCGTTCACTATCAGGTAGTTTCCCGTAAGGCATCCCATGGGACCCCAGTACACAATCCTTGATTTCCACTCGTGATGGTTGCGCAGGAATGTGGCGGCGAGGTGCTCTATCGCGTGCAGTGTCTTGCCGTCGAGCGCGGGTTCGCGGTTAGGTTCGGTCATGCGTATGTCGAAAGTGGTGAGGACATCGCCTGACGGGGTGACATCCTTCCTTGACACATACACTCCCCGGCGCAGGTCAAGATGGTTGACCGTGAAACTTGCTATCTTCTCCATCGTTTAAAGGCTGTTGATGATTGACACTAAGACTTTAAATGTCTGCTGCGGCGCGTCGTCCCAGAAGTGTTCGTACTGCTGTGAATTGTCGGCTTCCCCGGGAGTGTCGCTTACTACCCTCAGGCTTATAAAGGGGACCTCCTTTATGTGGCACACCTGGGCTATCGGTGCCGACTCCATGTCCACGGCAAGCACGTCGGGATAGAGTTTCTTGATATTGTCGAGAGCCGCCTTGCTGTCGATGAACTGGTCGCCCGAAGCTATCAGCCCCACTTTTATGTCAAGCGATTCGTTCAGGCATGCACGTGCTATTATGTCGGCTGAGCCTTCAAAGAATCGGGGCATCCCCTGAACCTGTCCCGGCTCGGCTCCGCACGGACCGCACCACACGTCATGGTAAGCGACCCTGTCGGCAAGCACCACGTCCATTATCCGTGCCGCGCTTCCTGTGCCGCCGGCTACACCGGTGTTTATCACAAAGTCGGGGCGGAACACATTGATAAGAGCCACCGCGCCCATGGCGGCGTTCACCTTGCCTATGCCTGACTGCACTATAGCCACTTCATGGGGACCAAGGAAACCCTTGTAGATGCGTGTTCCGTCGATTTTTTCTTCTTTATGAGCTTCAAGCAGCGGCAACAACAGGTTCAATTCCTTGTTCATTGCCACTATTATACCTATTTTCATAACTTTTCAATTGTTTTGTTTATGCAAAATTACAAAAAAGAACCTACATGGACAACTTGCCTTCACATCCCCCGGCACACACGGAAGGGGCTGACAATAAAATCATGTTTTACCACCAGCCCCTCCGGTTTAATTAAGAAGATTTTTTTATTCGCCTGCGTAAGAAAGAATTGCGGGACTTTCCACGTTCACTCCATATTCCTGAGCCTTGGCTAATATGGCGCGTGCCAGCCGGGGCTTCAAATCCTCGGGGCAATAACGAAAATATGCCTCGGCGNNCTCGGCGGCGCGCACGTGCGCTGCGTCGGGCATGGGGTATTCTCTTCTTTCAGGAAGCCCAAATACACTATCGGGGAGTTCTTTCTTTTCTTCGTAACTAAGTCTGTCGTCCATAATATCGTATAATTTGTCTAATCTTATAATTCTTTATT
>DAAL01000112.1 GCA_001701065.1 Bacteroidales bacterium GP4 | reverse complement strand
AATAACTAAAAATACATATGACAACCAAATCCACCATTCTTTTAGGTGCTGCCCTGTTGCTTTCCGCCGCAGCCGCAACCGCCAAAGAGTACGAAGTAACATCGCCCGACGGTCAACTTAAGGTAATCGTCAACGCTGACAAGCAACTGACATGGGCTGTGGACCACAGCGGCACACAGGTAATCACCGCTTCGCCCATTTCACTCACGCTCAGTGACGGAAAAGTGCTGGGAACGCATCCTAAGGTAGCAAAGGCATCACGCAAGAGCATCGACTCACAGTTTGAAACCCCGGTTTACAAGAAGTCGTCAGTCACTGACCGCTACAATGAGTTGACGCTACGCATGAAAGGCGATTACTCGGTTGTGTTCCGTGCCTACGACGACGGAGCCGCTTACCGCTTCCTTCTCGGAGGAAAAAACAAGAAAGTGATTGCCTCCGAAGAAGCTGTGTTCAATTTCGCGGGCGACTATGACGCTTTAGTGCCTTACGTCAATGACCTGCGCGACAGCTCTTATCCTTACAGTTTCTCATTTGAATCCTACTATGACGAGTCGCCCATCTCCGGAATGTACGCCGACTCTCTCGCCATAGTGCCCTTACTGGTGAATCTTCCCGAAGGCAAAAAAGCGCTTCTCATGGAGGGTGACCTTGAAGGCTATCCCGGCATGTTCCTTGTGAAAGGCAGCAACCCCAACTCCATCGAAGGTCGTTTTGCGCCGGTAGCACTGTCGGAAAAGATAGGAGGATATAACCGTCTGAATCTTGTACCCACCTCATCGGCTCCCTACATTGCCGAAATCACAGGAGCCGCAAAACTCCCGTGGCGTGCTGTGGCAGTAAGCACTGACGACCGTCAGCTTGCCAACAACGACATGGCGCAGCGTCTTGCATCGCCAAGCCGCGTGGACGACATGTCATGGATTAAACCGGGCAAAGTGGCTTGGGACTGGTGGAACAACTGGAACATCACCGGCGTGGACTTCCCCGCAGGAATCAACACCCCCACTTATAAGCATTACATCGATTTCGCCGCTGAAAACAATCTTGAATATATCATCATCGATGAAGGATGGAGCAAGGAATCACTGATGGATCCCATTGCTGACCTTGACATACCGGAAGTGGTCAAATACGGTAAAAGCAAAAACGTGGACGTGATTCTTTGGGCACGCTGGCGCGACATGGACAAAGAAAAAGAAGTGGCGTTCCCCCATTATTCCAAAATAGGTGTAGCCGGTTTCAAAGTCGACTTTTTCGACCGTGACGACCAGGCTGTAGTGGAGTCCATGACAGAAATTGCTGACCTTGCCGCACAAAATCACCTTCTCCTCGACCTTCACGGCATGAAAGCCACCGGAATACAGCGCACTTATCCCAATGTTGTGAACTTTGAGGGCGTGAAAGGTCTTGAAAACTACAAGTGGCTTCCGGTTGTCGACGGCAAACCCGGCATAGACGTTATGCGTTACGACGTTACCGCGCCTTTCATCCGCATGGCGGCAGGTCCTATGGACTATACCCCCGGAGCAATGACTAACGCTGCCCCAGGCAACTACCGCAGCATCAACGACACTCCCATGAGCTTCGGCACCCGCGCTCATCAGATAGCGATGTATGTAGTGTATGAAGCACCCCTCCAGATGCTTGCCGATTCGCCCGACGCTTACCGCGCCAACAAGGAAAGCCTTGATTTCATCTCGGCGATACCCACGACTTTTGACCAAACCGAGGTAATAGCCGGCAAAGTGGGCGAATACGTGGCAATTGCACGTCGCAAAGGCGATATCTGGTACATCGGTGCGCTTACATCTTCCACCCCAAGAGATCTTAAACTGCCGTTATCGTTCCTGACTCCGGGCGTGACCTACAACGCTGTCATCATGAGCGATGGAGTGAACACTAACCGCAATGGAGCCGATTGCCGCCGAAGCACCCAAAAAGTCACTTCCGCCACAGTCCTTGACGCAGCCATGGCATCAGGCGGAGGCTGGAGCACAATCCTCACCCCGCAAAATAACCCGAAACAGTGAAAGGAACGAATCCTTTCACCGTGGACCCCATTTATGACAATGCCCGGCTCAATAGTCGGGCATTGCTGTAACTACCCCCCCACGGAGGGGCTGCAACCAATATAATTATTAACACTCAGTGAATCGTGAGGGGAGCTTAGGCATTGCGCCGTTCTGAGTGCATACAAAGGCTGATACCTCGACCGCTGTCTTGTGCGCTTCGGGGATAGTCTTGCCCTTCAGTATCGAAGCGATAAACGCAGCGGAGAATGAATCGCCCGCGCCCACAGTGTCAGCTACCTCAACCTTAGGTGTCTCCACAAAGCTTACATTGCCCGGTGTGAACACATAGCTACCATTGATACCGCACGTGAGGATAAGCATCTTCAGATTATATTTACCCAAGAGAATCCAACATTTATCCTGAAGGTCGATGCCGGGATAGCCAAACATGCGGCTCACAGTAACAAGCTCCTCATCATTGATTTTAAGGATATTGCAACGTGACATGGAGTTGCAAAGAATCTCCTTGTTGTAGAATCCTTGACGCAGATTAACGTCAAAAACTATGAGATTGTCCTCGTCATGAGGCATAGCGTCAAGAAAACGGTTAATGGTGCTACGCGAAACCACATTGCGCTGCGCAAGCGACCCGAAACACACGGCACGTGTGCGTCCCGCAAGATTCTCAAGATGCGCCGTGTAAGGAATGTTGTCCCATGCCACGTTCTCTTTTATTTCGTATTGAGGTATGCCTGCCTGGTCTATCTCCACCTGAACAGTTCCGGTGGGATAAGGCACCGTGGCAATGAGATGCTTAAGATCCTTCTTGTCAAAATTCTCGACTATTTCAGCACCGAGCGCATCATCGCCCACTGCGCTCACCACGCAGCTGTCAAGACCGAACTGTGAGATGTGATAAGCGAAATTGGCAGGCGCGCCGCCTATTTTTTTACCTTCGGGAAGCACATCCCATAGTGCTTCGCCCATTCCAACGACTACTTTTTTATTCATAATATGTGTCAGAGATATTAGAAAATGATTATTTTTTGATTTTTAAAATGTAATAAGCGAGATATACCACTCCGAGCGACATCACAGCCACTGCGCCCGACTGGGTTCCGGTGAAGTCACTGGCGAAACCCATGGCAAGCGGGAAAACAGTGCCTCCGAAAAGACCCATTATCATCAATCCTGATACTTCGTTTTTCTTGTCGGGAGTGCTGTTAAGAGCCTGGGCGAACACTATGGAGAACACATTGGAATTGCCGAACCCTATCAATGCTATGCAGGCGTAGATGGCATAAACCGCGTCAAACATGAACAGTCCCGTCATGGCAACTGCCATAGCGCCCACGCTCACGGCAAAGAACAGGCGTGACGATACACGGCTCAGCACATAAGATCCGAGCAGACAACCCGGTGTATGCTGTAGTGTCGATGTT
>DAAL01000109.1 GCA_001701065.1 Bacteroidales bacterium GP4 | reverse complement strand
GGCTTCCAAGCCACATCCGGTAACGTCGAGGACGCAGGAAGTGTTTCCGCTCAAAATTCTCCCATTCGGCATCCACGTCAATCTCCTTGGCGGCTTCAACTGCCGAATCGGTCTTGCAGAGCAGATTGTAAATTTCTCTTGTTTCAGGATCGGACAGGATTTCGTTCAGCCTGTCAGCGGAATATCTCTCAGGATGTTCGATAATGTCAAACACAAGTTCGTATCTATCCATTTTCATTGAGTTTTTTACGGATTATTGTTAATGCGTTACTTAGATGACGATAGATTGCGCTTTCGCTTATACCCATTGTCGCTGAGATTTTGGCGAAAGGCATCCCTTCCGAAAATCTGAGTTCTATTACACGCCGTGCCTGCGGGGAGATGTCGCTTTTGATGAGATGATAAATTCGTTCGATGGTTTCTTTATCAGGAAAATCCTCGGCATCGTATTCCTCGTTGTCGACGAAATAGAGGTTGTTGATGCGTCGGTGAATCTCGCAGTCACGGATATAGTTAAGGCTTCGGTTTTTGACAGCCTTTAGAAGATAGCTTCCGGTCACAAGAATATTGGAATCGCCGTCAAGCAATGAGGCAAACACATCATGAACGATGTCGCGCGCAAGGTCATCGTCATGTAGAAGTGCTACGCCAAATCGGTGCATCTGCTGATAATGTGCTTTAAAAAGCTTCTCTATGTCATTTTTGTTCGTCATACGCCAATAAGACACATAATATGCTCGAAACTCAACATGCAAAGAGCAAAATTTTTGAGAAAATTACTTATTCCGGTGCAAAATTACTGAAAATAATAGATTTACAAGCGCATAAAATTTCATTATATTTTTGCCGAGGATAGTTTCTTAGCGTTTTTTTCGTACATTTGTAGTACCGATTGTGTATTTGGAATCGGCACTGCTAAACTATCTGCAATGGAACGTAAAATTATAATGGTCACCGGTGGGCAGCGTTCGGGGAAAAGCGAATTTGCCGAGCAGTTGGCGTTGGACTTGTCTGACGCTCCTGTGTATGTCGCGACTGCCAGGGTGTATGATTCCGAGATGCAGGCACGTGTGGCGAAGCATCAGCAGCGTCGTGCCGGAAAATGGCTGACGATTGAGGAGGACCTGCGCCTGTCTTCGCATGATGTCAGTGACCGTGTGGTGCTTGTGGATTGTGTGACTTTGTGGGCGACAAATATGTTCTTCGAGTGCGGAGATGATGCCGATGCGGCATTGTCAAGGCTCAAAGAGGAGTTTAATGCGTTTACTTCGCAGAAATCGGTGTTTATATTCGTTACGAATGAGATAGGACTTGGCGGAACGAGCGAGAACGCCATGCAACGTCATTTTACCGACCTGCAGGGTGCCATAAACCGCTACATTGCGGCACATGCGCAGGAGGTGTACTTTGTCGTATCGGGAATTGCAATGAAAATAAAAGGATAATCACTATGGTGGAATTTAATATCAAACTGCCGGACCATGGAATCACACCGGCTCTTATCGACAAAATAGATAATCTTACAAAGCCCAAAGGCTCTTTGGGGATGCTTGAAACTCTTGCTTTGCAGATAGGGGAGATACAACAGACCCTTTCGCCACGGCTTACGAAACCTACCAACATCCTTTTCGCCGCTGACCACGGAATCATAGAAGAGGGTGTCACCGTTTCGCCCAAAGAGGTCACTTGGCAGCAGCTCAGTCATTTTTCGCATGGCGGAGCCGGAATCAACTTCTTGTGTAACCAGCATGGATTTGAACTTGTCCTTGTGGATGCTGGAGTGGACTATGACATTCCTGTCGGACGTGGAATTATCGACAAGAAAGTGCGTAAAGGCACACGCAATTTCCTCCATGAGTCGGCAATGACTCTTCCCGAGATGTACCAGTGTATAACGCATGGTGCCGAGGTGGTTGAGGAAGTCCATAAAGGCGGCTGCAATGTTGTGAGCTTCGGCGAGATGGGAAGCGGCAACACTTCGCCATCGTCCATGTGGATGCATCTTTTCACCGGAATTCCCTTGGCTGAATGCATAGGCGCGGGAGCCGGTTTGAACAACGCCGGTATACGCCATAAGCTTGATGTGCTTACACGGGCATGGGAAAACTACGGCGGCGAGGACAGTGTGGAGGCAAGGATGGCGTGGTTCGGTGGTCTTGAGCTTGCCATGGCTGTGGGCGGAATGCTGAAAGCGGCTGAACTCGGCATGGTGATAATCGTGGACGGATTCATCATGACCAATTGCATTCTTGCGGCATCGCATTTCTATCCTGAGGTGCTGAGTTATGCCGTGTTCGGGCATCAGGGCGACGAGTCAGGTCATAAGAAGGTCCTGGAAGCATTGAACGCAAAGCCGCTGCTGCATCTAAGTCTACGTCTTGGCGAAGGCTCCGGCGCGGTGTGCGCTTATCCTATACTCGTGTCGGCTGTCAACATGATCAACGAGATGGACTCTTTCAAGTCAGTGGGAGTGACCAAGTATTTCTAAAAGCATGAAGCGATGAAACAGTTGCTTGCCTCGTTCGTGTTCTTTACCCGGCTTCCTTTCTGGCGGATAGGCGATGTCCCTGCTGAGTGCTACAAGCATGTGGTGGACTACTGGACGCTGGTGGGATGGCTCACCGGAGGGATAATGGCGTTGTCTTATCTCGGGGCTTCTTTTCTGCTCCCTCTGCCTTGTGCGGTGGTGGTGGCTCTGTTGGTGCGACTGCTCGTCACGGGTGCTCTTCATGAGGATGGATTCGCCGACTTTGTTGACGGTTTCGGCGGCGGCACATCACGGCAGCGCATACTGGGGATAATGAAGGATTCGCACATAGGCACTTACGGTGTGATAGGGTTGGTGATGTATTATCTTCTGATGGTAACGCTTGTCAATACTATGCCTCTCATGTTGGGTGTCGCGGCATTGTTTGCCGGTGATGTGTGGAGTAAGTTCTGCGCGTCCCATATCGTGAATTTCTTGCCCTACGCGCGGAAAGCTGAGGAGGCAAAGAATAAGACCGTGTACGTCAAAATTCCTGTGAACAGGTGGATTTTGTCATTAATCATAGGCATTATTCCGTTATTTTTGCTCCCGGTGCCCTATGTTTTCGCTGCAATAGCTCCCATTGTCACTACTTTTTGCGTAATTGCGGTTATGAAACGCAAAATACAAGGCTACACAGGCGACTGTTGCGGTGCGACATTTATAATAGGTGAGCTTGCGTTTATGTTGGCGTTGTCGGTTATAAACCATCTTGTGCTATGGATGTGACTTTTGTAAGGCATACTTCGGTGGATGTTCCCCGCGGAGTGTGTTACGGACAGACCGATGTTCCGCTAAAAGACACATTTCCGCAGGAAGCGGCTCATGTGATGTCGCTACTGGAAAATCATCACTTCGACAAGGTGTACACCAGTCCCCTCTCTCGATGCGTGAAGCTTACCGAATATTGCGGTTTTGCTGATGCGGCAATGGACCGGCGGCTGATGGAGATGAATTTTGGCGATTGGGAGATGAGGCGGTTTGACGAAATCGAGGATCCTCGTCTACAGCAGTGGTACGATGATTATCTCAATGTCCCGGCTACAAATGGTGAGTCGTTTCGCAGCCAGCATGAGCGTGTGGTAAGCTTCTTCTTGGAGAAGAAAGCGCTGGGCGAGAACCATTTGCTTGTGTTCACCCACGGCGGAGTGATAATGCAAGTGATGTTATATGCCGGACTGGCTACTCTCGACAATCTGTTTTCGCTGCAGCCNNTCTGTTTTCGCTGGAGCCTGCCTATGGCGAAATCAGGCGTATAACAATCTGATACCGAGCACAAGCAGCACCATGAGAATTTCAGCGTAGCGGTTTACCTTGACTGCGGTGAGCATATCCCGGTAAGTCAGTTCACGGGGATTCTCGCCTATGTAAGGTTTATAGACCGACTCCCCGAAATAGTCGTGTGTGCCGCCGAATCGGCAGTCAAGTATTCCGGCAAGTGCCGCTTCCGGGTAGCCTGAGTTAGGGCTTGCGTGTTCCTTCCCGAAACGGCGTACAAATTTCCACAAACTCGTTTTTCCGGCGGCAAGTATCATCAGGAAAGCAGTGATGCGTGCCGGGATGTAGTTGGCTATGTCGTCAATTTTCGCCGCCCACTCTCCGAAGAGCCTGTAACGTTCGTTTCGGTAGCCTATCATGGAGTCGAGTGTGTT
>DAAL01000197.1 GCA_001701065.1 Bacteroidales bacterium GP4 | reverse complement strand
TGAGGCAGATAGCCTGACTGAGCCACTGCCATAAGCCCCACGGCGGGACCATTGACAAGCGCGCTCACCTGACCTATCACGCCCACCATGATGAGGAGCGCGACGATGTTGCCCATCCAGCCAAGCCCGAAGCTTGCCCAAAGCGACTTGTAGGCTACGAGAAGCGACTGCAGCAGATTGATGTTTTGAGTGGGGATGACAAGCGCGATTACCAGTGTGCCGAGGGCATACACAGCCACGATGACGAGCATTGCGAGGAACACGGCGCGAGGAAAATCACGTGCCGGATTGGTCATGTCGTTGATGTGGACCGCTTGTATCTCCATGCCTCCGTAGAAGAGGAAGATGGATGCCGCAAGCACGATCGTGCTTAGATGGCTGAAATCGGGGAAGAAAGGCATGGGGGTAAGCTCGATGGTCTTGCCCAGGCACACATAGAGGACACCCAAGATGAGGAGCACCGCGCCGGGGATGATGGTGCCGAAAAGTCCGCCCAGTGTGCTGAGCTTATTTGCCGCTCGTGTCCCCCGGAATGCGTTGAACGTAGTTATCCAGTAGATGAGGAGCGCCACCACGAGGGTGTAGATTTTGTTTGACGCTAATTTTGCGTCAAAACTCTCCGGCCAGCAGATGTAGGCAAGCGAGGCCGCACCAAACATCAGCACGGTTGGGAACCAGATGACTATGGTCTGCCATTCAAGATACATTGCCGTCCATCCCCACCGCGGTCCGAAAGCTTCCGATACCCAGCGGTAAAGACCGCCCGACTGTGTGTAGGTGGATGCCAGTTCGGCGCACACAAGCGAGAACGGTAACAGGAACACAATGGCGGCAAACACATAGTAGAATATTGACTGGACTCCGAATTTAGCCTCTGACGGGAGTCCGCGCAGGCTCAGGATGGAAGTGGTGATCATGATAGCCATCGCGATCATGGTAATGGTGCCCTTGGCAGTGGACACCATCTTTTTTCTTCCCGACGCTGTGAGTTCCTGCACAGGAGGGGTGTTAAGTTTACTGCTCATCACATCGATATATTATTTAGTGTTAAAAACTGTGAGAATGTATTTTTATAACAATCGGGCGGTAAAAATAGTTTCTATGTGAAAAATGTGTTAATGATGGCGCGGAAGTTGTGATTTTTGGCGAGAATAACTTAACTTTGTAAGTTAAACGTAAATGACATGCTATGTCTACTTCGGGTACTCTCTATCTTTTCCCTGTACTGCTTGGCGGTTCTGATGTCGGGCGCGCATTGCCTCAGTATAACACTGAGGTGCTGAAACGTGTGCGGTATTTTATCGTTGAAAATCTCCGTTCGGCGCGTCGGTTCCTGAAAATGTGTGACCGCGGCATTGACATAGATTCGTTGACCTTTGTGGAACTTAATGAGCACACCCCTCTCGCTGAGATTCCGGCGATGCTCCGTCCTCTTGAGGAGGGTAACGATGTGGGGGTTATCTCGGAAGCCGGATGCCCCGCTGTGGCTGACCCCGGTGCCGACGTGGTGGCTCTCGCACAGCGTAAAGGCATAAAGGTGGTCCCTCTCGTGGGTCCGTCGAGCATATTGCTGTCGCTGATGGGAAGCGGATTCAACGGGCAGCGGTTTGCGTTCGGAGGGTATCTGCCCATCGACGGGAAAGCGCGGCAGAACCGCCTGAACGAGATGGTGCGCCGGATAATGCGTGAGGACGAATCGCAGATTTTCATCGAAACGCCTTACCGCAACAACCGGCTGATAAACGAATTGTGTGCCACGCTTCCGGGGCATCTGCTGCTGTGCGTCGCCTCAGGGGTGACTACTGACAAGGAAAGCATCCTCACTCATCCGCTTTCGCAGTGGAAAAGCATGACGTTCAACTACGATAAAGTCCCCACGATATTCCTGTTGTATAAGAATGATAGATAATGGCACGGCGTAACACGAAATATGACCCTTACGGACAGCCCGGACTCTTCGATGAGCTCGATGAGTCGATTCGTCAGCGCATGGTGATTTCGGTGTTGGGCGAGGACAAGGTAAGGCTTTCCGGAGGCAGTGTGCCTGTGGCGGCTGAGAGCGAGAATCCGCTGGGCCCCATTGTCGTGAAACCGGTGCCTAACAAGATTGTGTTCATGTCGTTCGGCAGCGGTAGCAGCGGCAACTGCGCCTACATAGGCGATTCCACTGGAGGATTCCTGATTGATGCCGGTGTGGACGTAAAGAAGGTGGTGGAGGGCTTGAAGGCCCATGGCATATCCATGGACCAGGTGAAAGGAATATGCCTGACGCATGACCACAGCGATCACATGCGTTTCGCCTACGGGATAGTGAGGAAATACCGCCACATAGGGGTGTACTGCACTCTTCGGGTATTGGGCGGATTGCTCCGCAGGCACAGCGTGTCGCGGCGCATCAAGGACTACCACGTGGGCATCTACAAGGAGATTCCGTTCACGATCGGGAACTTCACCATAACCGCCTTTGAAGTGATGCATGACGGCACTGACAATGCCGGCTTCTACGTGCAGCACGACGACCGGGCGTTCGGCATAGCTACTGACTTGGGATGTATCTCGGAACGTGCCGACTATTACCTGCGGCAGGCTGACTATCTGATGCTCGAAAGCAACTATGACCTTGACATGCTGAAGGAGGGCGCATATCCCGAGTATCTGAAAGCCCGCATCCAGACGGACTGCGGACACCTTGACAATACGGTGACGGCGGAATACCTGGCGAAGATATACTCGCCAAGGCTGAAAAACATCTTCCTTTGCCATCTCAGCCAGGACAACAACACCCCCGAAATAGCCCTCTCGACTACCAAAAAGGCACTGCAACGGCTGGGACTAAAGATAGGAACCGGAGAGAATACGCCCGAGGACAACGCCTGCGATGTCCAGCTTGTGGTGCTCCCGAGGTTTGATTGCTCATCTTTATATACTTTCCGTGCCATATAAGATGCATAACTATTTGCATTTTACAGAGTTTTTCTTTAATTTTGCGCCCCCATCGGGATTTATTAATAATATTAAAGCTATGTCCAAAAGTAAAGTATACACCTGCACAGGTGATCAAGGTGCCACCTCACTCGTGGGTGGACAACGAGTAAAGAAAACCGACATCCGCATCGAAGCTTACGGATCGGTCGACGAACTTAACGCAAACATCGGCGTGCTGATAGCAATACCCAATCTTCAGCCCCAATTTGTGGACCTACTGCGTAGGGTGCAGAATAAGCTGTTTAACATAGGCGCTTATCTTGCCACTCCTAATCCTGAAAATGCACTCACAGTGTGCCCCGGTCTTTCCTATGAGGACATCGAACGGCTTGAACATTGCATTGACGAGATGGACGAGCAGTTGCCCCCGCTAAACAACTTTGTGCTACCCGGAGGAACCCACCGTTCAGCTGTCGCACACGTGTGCCGCACCATGTGCCGCCGCTGCGAACGTCGCATCGTGGCTCTTGCCGACACCACCTATGTCGACCCTAATGTCCTTAAATTTGTGAACCGATTAAGCGACTTCCTGTTCGTGTTTGCACGTTTTAACAATGTTGCTAACCAATTTGATGAAATATTTTGGGACAAAACTTGTTAATACACAAGAACGATTATAGACAAACCATAAAAATCATAGACAATGTATTGGACACTTGAACTTGCATCTAAACTCGAAGATGCCCCTTGGCCCGCAACCAAAGAAGAACTGATAGACTATGCCATGCGTTCCGGATCACCCCTCGAAGTTATCGAAAATCTTCAGGAGATGGAGGACGAAGGCGAAACCTATGAATGTATGGAGGACATCTGGCCCGACTACCCCAGCAAAGAAGACTTCTTCTTCAACGAGGAGGAGTATTAAGCCCCTGAAATTCACATAAAATACTGCTTAC
>DAAL01000185.1 GCA_001701065.1 Bacteroidales bacterium GP4 | reverse complement strand
ATAAAAATAAAGGAGACGAAATTTTGCTAATTTGCTGAATTTCAACTCCTTTAAATTTGTCGGGGTGGCGGGATTCGAACTCGCGACCCCCTGCTCCCAAAGCAGGTGCGCTAACCGGACTGCGCTACGCCCCGATTGCTTTCAAAAAGCGTTGCAAAGTTACGATATATTGATAAGACTTCCAAATTTATCATTAGTTTTTATCTTAAAAAAATCTCTTATTAAAATTTGAAGTGAGAAATATTGATATAACCTCGTCTATATATTAATAAAAAAGAAAGAAGAGGCATAGGGATTACAGGTCGAGGATGATGCCGGCGGAGAGGGAGGAGAAGCGGGCACCGCAGGCGGTCTGGAGGGCATGCATGGGCGCATACCTCACATATGCTCCTATGCCACGGTAGCGAATGCTGCCAAAAATGTCGATTGTGAACCGTCGAGCCGAGATGTCATTGGCTGTAAGGGTGGTTTTGTAGCCATCCTGCGAATACCTGGTCTTAAGGCTGCTGTGGGTGGTGAAGTTGAATATCGGTCCCATGGCAAGTCCTACATATTTTGACAGCTTGACTTCGTATAGCGCCGGGATGTTAAGGCTCACGATTTTCAACCGGGAGCTTCTGTCGCTACTGTTTTCGGGAAAAGGAGCAAGCGAAATCATTGTGCCATCTTTTAAGAACTGCCGGGAAGTGACGCAGTAGTTGCGCCATGTGAAGCCTAATCCCATAGTGAATGAGTTCCAGCGGTTGCTTACACGAAGACCGAGCATATACAGCCATGATATCTCCCATGATTTCCACGGCTTGATGTTCATGTCGTCAGGGCATCCTAATCCCGATACCGGTCCGAAGCAAATGCCTCCGGTCACTATCTCCCAGTCGATGGAACCGTTGCTCATCACCTGCGCTGAAAGATTCAGGAGCGATGTGTGGTCCTCCCGGTGGGAAAGTGTGGTTACATTGTCGGGGTCATTGTGCTTATAAGAGTAAGTGATTACGCTGTCTTTCTCCATGGTGATGGAGATGCCGTCGGGCGATTCAAGGAGCACCACGTTCTCAGGATTCTCGACAGTGAATATAGTGTCCCTCGACATAGGTTCCTGGGCTGATAGATAAAGGCTTAGCAGACTTATTATTGTAGCGATAGTATATTTCATAATTAATTGAGTTTAAACATCCTTTTGTTAAAATGGGAACATCACACCTAACGACCATGATTTCAAGCGCGGACCTTCTCCGTCCTTCATCACCGTCATGGGGGAGTACTTCATGTACAGTGCCAAGGCTTCGTTGTATCCTATGGCAAACATTAGCTCAGCTGTCACAGGACGTTGTTTGAGATGGTTGTATTTCTCGGTAACCGACTTCCCCGACGCTATCATCAAGTCTGGATTACCCTCGATGGTGCGGTAGCGTGACGATGCGCGTGCGTCGACATTGAAATTGACTATTCCTCCCACGCTTATCGCCCAATGCCGGTCTATCGTCTGCTTGATTAAGAATGGCACGTCGAGATGGAATATCCGAAGTGTTGAACGGAATCCTATGGTGCCGGCAGGATAGGGAGACGACACGAGTTTCCCGTCGTTCGATTTGTAAAAGCGGTCACGCCCTTTCTTGGTGACATAGTTTTTCCATCCCAGTCCTATTCCCAACGAGAATCTCGGACCGTAACGCCACGGACGGTACTCGGCAGCGACGAGATTTAGAATACCGAATTCGGTGGACCGTCCAAAGTCTATGTCCATGTCAGTGTCCATCCCGTTGTTGAATCCTAAATATATACCGCTGAAGATGGCGTTCCACCGGTTGGAGCAAGACGTGGAATCCTTTCTTCCTCCAAACATGGCGGGCAGGTCATTGAACATAACCGGGAACGAAGCGGAAGGTCCCGAATTAGTGCGGTAAATCAGTTCGCCGTCCTCCGTGTCGTTGTACCCTTTTACAAGCACCGTAATGCCGTCGCCCTTCTCGATTAGGGTCACTTCCTTTGCTTTAGGCGCGGCAAGGACGGTGTCCACAGGCTCTTGTGCCGATAGACAGGTGGCTGCGGCGATTGCCGCAATTGCAGATGCCAAACGTAGAATCATAATTATTATTGGTTTATAAGTTTCTCTTTTATTTGTTGAGGTGAAGCGGAGCCTTCCACATATATGAGGATGACTTGTGTCCCGTTCATGGGGTCTTGGTTGAGGTAGAAGATATAGCGGTTGACGCTCTTATTCTCCTTAGTCACTGCCGGCAATGCATAGAATCCGTAGTATAGCGCACCTGAACGGTACACAACTTCACGGTCTATTGCCGATTTTGTGTCAGCCGCCAGCAGAGCCTCCACTTTACCCGGGAAATCGGGGGTATTGACGACCGACAAGCTATGGTAAAGCGACACGCCTATGCGCTTTAACTTGTTGTCGCCCACTAAAATAGTCTCCGATGCATTGGGATTGTTGCGGTAGCGTCCGTCCATGAGCGTATTTATCTTCAGATTGTCTTGGGCAAATGAGCATAGACAGCTTCCCAGAGCTAATAATATGATTATGAAGGTTCGTTGCATAACACTGGTTTTATGGTTGTTGAACATCATTTTTACGGAAATCCTTGATTGCGACGTTTATTGACTGAAGATCGTCCACCACGCTTTCATTGATGATGGATGATGCCTCACGTAGAGCCGAGAGGTCGTTTTCCACCAGTTGCATCACCGTGGCTTTGTCCTCAATCACATCATTACCCACATAGGCTATGCACTGATTCATCGATGAATCGGCGGAGTTTTGGAAATGGTAAACGCCCGCGCCGAGTATCAACGCCACGCATGCCGCCGCTCCAAGATGAATCCAACGCCGTAACGATGTGACTTTCCGTGCCGGGCGTGATGTCTTTGCTTTGGTTAAGTATCCCGTTACGGCTTTGTACTCCCTAATCCGTGGGGAGTCCAGCGAGGTAGATGCGATTATTTTGCGGAGCAATAGCTCTTCATGTTCGCTCAGTTCGCAGTCGAAATACTTGTCAATAAGCATGTCGAGTTCCTCAATCGTAAAGTCGTCAATGTGGCTATTTCTCATATTTTCCTTGTCTATAAAGTTCTCTAATCAGCTTTCGTGAACGGCTCAGTGTCATTCTCACATTCTCCGGTGTCATTCCGAGTGAGTCGGCTATGTCCTCGTAGGTCATCCCTTCCATGTCGCGCATCCTTAACACTGCCTGTTGCCGAGGGTTTAGGTGACGTTTCACGAGATTGTCGACTATTCTGAAAGTTTCCTCGTCGGAATCCTGCTTTTCATCGGCTAAATCTGCTGTCGATTCCAGACCCTGTGTTGGATGGGTGGCTTTTCGGCGCAGCATGTCGATTGCGGTGTTCCTGACCGACACATAGCTTGCTTTCTCGGCTTGTTCGGCTGAAGTGATACATTCACGTGACTTCCATAATTTGAAAAAGGCTTCTTGCAGGGCATCGTCGCCGTCGTCGCTGTTGCCGAGGATAAAAGTGGCTCTTGAGAGCAACTTTATCCTCAGTCGGGTAAATGCTGATGTGACGAAGTCTTTTTCCATTTATTTAAGTCGTTTACTCTAATGACGCAGAAAGCCCCGTTTTGTAACATCTTTTATAAAAAGAAATAGGTGCCGGTGTTTCGTAAGGTCCATGTATGCGACAATCCGGCACAGGCTGAATTTTGACCTGCCGCCGGACTGTTGTATTCCCTCAGTATTGAAGGTTATGGGATAATGCTGTAAATCTTTCGATTTAGAGTTGTCGTTCCTTGATGATTCCGTGACGGAATGCATAGAGGAGTTCCATCAGTTCGTTTATCTGTGACTGAAGCTCTTTGCCTTTGTCGGTGTCCCGCACTCTCATGCGCCGTTGGCTCATCTCGACTATCTGTGTTGTGCTCACGATGTCGGTGCCGTGGATTATAGCGTCCTCGGCTGAGGAGAACGGCTCGTGCTGCACCAACTGGAATCCGCGGCTGTGGTACACAAGGGTGTATCCGGCTATGCCGGTGGTGTCGTGGTAGGCTTTGGCAAATCCTCCGTCTATCACCATCAGCCGTCCGTTGGCTTTGATGGGCGATTCTCCCTTATTGGTGCGTACAGGCACATGTCCGTTGATAATGTGGCGGTGTTCTCCTTCCACTTTGAACGCGTCCAAAATCATATCGCATACTTTCTCGTCATTGCGGAGTTCGTAGTAATGACCTTTCTCCTCTTTATGGGTTTCCGGGTCATCGATGAAATATCGTTCAAATGTCGCCATTTTTGACTTGTCGAACAACGGCGATTCGGGACCGCACCACAGGTACCAGTAGTAATCCACTGCGTAATCCTTGTCATGCGCCGGAGTGTCGTCATTGAAAGCTGACCTCATGAGCATCCCTATGGCTGTGAACAGTTCCTTGCCTTTGTATCGGGTGCCTTTTATATCTATCTCTTTAAGGGTTCCGTCAGCGTTCAGCGGCATTGAGGCATGGAAAAGCAGATTGGAGTTATATACGCCATACATACATCCGTTGGACAGAAGGCACTGTATGTGCTTCTTAAGGCGGTTGCTTATCACAAATGAATGATGCAGTTTCTGTACCAGTTCTTCCTCTTCGGGAGTGAGCCGATAAGGATTTTCAGGGTCAATCGTAGGGAAATTGGAGTCCTTAAGCTGATATTCCTTGCCGTTGATAGTCACGGAGTTCTTCCCGAAATCGATTTTATTCAATAACTTTCGGTCAGCCATGCCCCATTCAGGGTGCTTGTCGATCATCGCGCCTTCAAGCTTGAACTGGATTATGCTCATTGCCTTGTGCATCTGACCGAGCAGCCGGCGTGTCTTTTCGTTGTGGGTAGTGTCATCTTTGTCAAGATGAGGGCCGAAGTTGTCGCACGGGTCGTTGCCGTAGGTCTCCATCGCGAAGGTGGCGAGAGGAACCAGATTTATGCCGTATCCTTCTTCAAGTGTAGCCATGTTGCCGTAACGTAACGAGAGTCGCAGCACATTGGCTATACAGCAGTCGTTGCCGGCATATGCGCCCATCCACAGCGCGTCATGGTTTCCCCACTGTATGTCAAAGGGTCCGTAGTGGCACAGGGTGTCCATGATAAGGTGCGCACCGGGGCCTCGGTCATAGACATCGCCGAGTATGTGCAGTTGGTCAATGCTTAGTTTCTGGATGACTTTGCACAGAGCCACGATGAAAGCGTCGGCTTGACCGGTGGATATGATGGTCTCGATTATACGGTTGAAGTAGGCTTGTTTGTCGTCATCGGAGGGTGATTCGTGAAGCAATTCCTCAAGGATGTAGGCAAACTCCCGTGGAAGCGCCTTGCGCACCTTGGAGCGGGTGTACTTCGACGAAACTGATTGACATACCTTTATCAACTGATACAGAGTCACCATGTAGAAGTCGTTGAGGTCGCTTTCAGTGGTGCGTATTATCTGCAGTTTGCGTTCCGGATAATATATGAGAGAACACAGCTGTCTTATTTCCGCTTCCCTTAATGAAGTGCCGAAGGCTTCGGTAACTTTACGTTTTATGTTGCCCGACGCATTTTTAAGCAGATGTAGAAATGCTTCATATTCACCGTGAAGATCTGCCACAAAGTGCTCAGTGCCTTTAGGCAGACTAAGTATAGCTTCAAGATTCATAATCTCGGAGCTTGCCGCTGATATATTGGGGAATGACTGTGCCAGCAACTCCAGAACTCTGCGGTCACTCTCCACTTTCTTTAGGGTTATGTCACTCTGATTAGATGTCATTCTTCTGTTTTGATAAGTTGTCAACTACAAAGATAAACAATAATACTGATAAATAGTAAATATAATCCGTGTTATTAATCATCCTGCAAAATCAGGCTTGTTTTTACCCAGTAGTAGAAGGCTTCCGGATACACTCTTTTCAGTTTGTTCAACTTTCCGGTAAGTGTCGGCGCAATTGTCATCTCCGTCACTATATCTGGCGTTTCGGGATATTTCTCTATCACGGTAATGCCTTTTCGTATGCAAGTAGATATATATGCGGCTTTGGCGGAATCAATTATGGCATGGTCTATATGATAATTTGAGGTATGGATAAACGATTTGATCTTCTTTATACCGTCTTGCAAAACGTCAAACTGACCGAATCCTTCTTTCCCTCTCGTCGCAAAAAGAATTGATGTCTGTAAAATGTCGTCAAATACGGCATCAAGATCATTAATGTCACGATATGCCATTTCTACCTCGACTATCTGCCTGAATGACTTTGCGGTGACTTCAAGATTATCAATCCTGTCGAATAGCCTTGCGATATCGTAAAGTTGTTTTATTATCTCCACGGAGCACACCTTTTCTTTTTTGTAATAAGGTATGCCGGTTGTGTTCGGAGCAAAAGCTGTAAGTTTGTCGCCGAGTAGGTCATCAATCGAAGGAACTTTCACATTTAATGGTTCTCCTTCAATCTCTATGAAAGGACTGGCTATGGGAATTTCAACCGTATTCTGATAATGGCAGTCCTCATACAGCACATCAAGCAAAATATAGCCCTCTCCTCTTACCCGGTCGGTATATGCGAGTTGGTAAAAGAATTTTGAATGGCTCTTTGGAATATTTTTCACGGGCGATTTACGCTCGATAAGAGCAATCTTTGTAAAGCCGAAATCTTTGAACGATGACAGGTAGCGTTCTATTTCCGTTCCGGGAGGACATATTATATCTATGTCTATACTCAGTCGATTTGTTGCACCGCCAAGAAGCAGCATAGTCGCTGTGCCACCCTTAAAAACAAAAGGACATCCGGATTTTACGAGCATTTCAAGCAGGGAAAGCGCGCGGACAACCTTTTCAATCAGTTGGGTGTCGTTGTAATTCAGATTTAAGGCAACTCGTTCACACCATTTGCGTGTGAAACATTCAGTTTTAATCATAATCAATCGTTGTAGTTCATAATTGTTTTCATGGTTTCACGTATTCCCCGGCGTGAGGCGTAACGCAACATCTTGGGCGCGTTTATAGAATAGAGCGACAGGGCATTTTGCATGATGAAAAAAGACTCGTCGCCATGTAGGTAGTAAAAATCCTGGTCGGCATTTATATCAACAAGTATCTTTTCCAAGGTTGGCATCCTTACTCCGTCAATCATCCTGACCGGCGATTCTGTTGTCAAAGCTTTTACTATTACTGACTTTTCGCCTAAATCGACATAGTCCGACATAAAATCTGCCGTTGGCTTATGATATGCTTTTATCTTTCTGTCAATCAGATAGCGGAAGACCGCCTCCGTCGCATCTTTCGGCACTTCCAGATACAACGTATTATTTGCTGAAAGGTGATGTTGCAATGAAGTTATATCGTTGCCTGAATAAACCAGAACATCAATCAGCGGAAAGGCGTTGGTCACATCGGCATATAAATCACGGAGTTCTTCCGTCAATAATGGCACGAAATCATTTTTTGTAGATTTCCCGTACAATCCGCGCGATAACCTTGAAAGATGGTTCTGCTTGATTAGTTTTTTGATATGCCACAGCAGGCAGGAATCGGAAATATCCTCCCTTTCACGGACATAACCTGCAAGTTCGCAAAAGGTGAAGCTGTCGCGGCTATGGGCGTAATTCAATATTAAATCGGCGGCATTCATATTTCTATAATAAATTTACAGTGCAAAGGTATCTTAATTTCGGCAATAAATCAAGCTTATTGCCGAAATTAAGGAGATTGTTTTATCTTAAGGAGGGGGTGTTTTTTGATTTTGTTACTGGGATTGTAGGAATAATAGGGGAGAATGAGTAAATTTGTAGCTGTTACAATATTTTATTGCAAGATGACTGATAAGAAACATAAGAAATCTATTTTTGCAAGACGTAGATTGTGGATAAGCGCAGGCATCATATTCTTGATTCTTGCCGTGGCGGGTGTAATCACCGGCGTGTCATTCCTGACCGCGTCCTATAACGGTGACCGTGACATGTGGATTTACATTCCTCGGGACGCTACAGCCGGACAAATTGAGAAGATGCTAAGTGACAGCTTGGGCAATACCGGAAAGAAGGCGGCTTTTATGTGGAAAAACGCAAAAGGAACTCCACAAAAAGCTCACGGAGCTTATAAGATTGAACGAGGAGATAAGGCAGTGGACATAGCAAAACGATTGAAAAGAGGCGGTCAGACTCCGATAACCTTTACGTTCAACAACATCAGGACATTGGGGCAACTCGCTCACCGTGCCGATGAGAAGTTTGAAATGGACTCTGCCGCATTTATTAAAGCTTGTGACTCGATTCTTGTGCCGGCAGGATTCAGTAAAAACACTTATATCTCGGCTTTCCTGCCTGATTCCTACCAGTTCTATTGGACTGCGTCGCCTGAAAAGATTGTGAATACTCTTCTTGAACATCGAAATAACTTCTGGAACGATGAAAGGCGGGCATCAGCGAAATCCCTTGGCTTGTCGCCGGTGGAAGTTGCCACGCTTGCTTCGATTGCCGAAGAGGAAACCAATTCCTCAAAGGAGCGTCCGGTTGTGGCGCGTCTTTATTTGAACCGGTTGAGGAAAGGAATGAAGCTGCAGGCTGACCCAACGGTGAAGTTTGCGGTGGGCGATTTCAGCCTACGCCGTATCACAGGAGCGCATTTGGGTGTCGTTTCCCGATATAACACTTACATGCACGAGGGTCTTCCTCCGGGTCCGATAAGGATGGCTGATCCAAGAACTCTTGACGCTGTGCTTAAGTCGGCTCCTAACGATTATATATATATGTGTGCCAAGGAGGACTTCTCGGGGCTGCACAATTTCACAAGCAGTTACGCCGAGCATCAGAAGAATGCACAGCGTTACCGTGCTGAACTTAACCGTAGAAACATTAAATAAATGAAAGAGAAAACGAATACCGGTTGGGTAGTGTTAGGGTCGTTCTATAACGACGTGGAAGCTTATATATTAAAAGGTGTGCTGGAGACAAACGGTGTGCCCTGCGTAATCAACAATGAACTTATGTCGTCGGTCTATCCCCTGCCGGTATCGGATGTAGGATCCATCAAAGTGCTTATTCCCGCCGACAAGCTTGAGCTTGCCGAGGGAATAATGCGTTCTAATCATGATTCGTCGTCAGTCGTGGATAGTCGGGAGTGACGCTGTTGGCGCAAGCTTGCCAAAGTTATGTATCGGTCATAATAAGCAAGCAGCAGAGTGGTGAGCGGGAGTGCTATAATCAGCCCTAAAAAGCCCAGCAGAGTACCCCAGATGGATAACGACAGAAGGATTATAGCAGGGTTCAGTCCCATAGCTTTTCCCATAATTTTAGGGGTAAGGAACAGGTCCTGAATGCATTGCACGATACAGTACACAGCCATGCACTGCCAAAATATGACCCAGAAGTTGACACCGGAGTCCACCGAACACACAAGGCACAGAAGCGTAGTGGGGACGATGGAGATGAGTTGGAGGTAAGGAACCATGTTGAGCAACCCGATAAACAGTCCTAATACTATGGCAAGCGGGAGGTCGATAATCAGAAATCCGATAGAGAACAGCACTCCCACGCAGAATGCCACAAGCGCCTGTCCGCGGAAATAGTGGTTCATGGAGCGTTGAATGTCATTGCCTATTCGGAAAACAGTCTTGCGTGACGACGGGGGAACCATGTGCCTTACCATTTTAGCAAGACGCTCATAGTCAAGCATGATGAATATAACGTACAGGAACACAATGAACCAACTGAGTATTCCTACTATCACACTTATTCCGCTTGTTACAATGTTCCATGTCGAGGATATCACATTTTGTATTATCTTCATCTGATCCTCTTTCTGCATTATGCGCGACAGGTATTCGAAGTCGATATACTTTTTTATAAATGAATGTATCTCGTTGGGCATGAAGGGGGTTTCAAGCTCGGTTTGCGAATACACTTTGAGCAGGTGAGCCATGTGCTGCATCTCGCTCATAATCATGGGTATAAGCAGGTAGCACAGCACTCCGAAAAGGAATGTCGCCTCAAAGAGCGTGACAAAAATCGCTATGACTCTTCCGCGCAGATTGAGCAAGCGGCGGTTGAACTGCACGAACGGCTCAAATATATAAGCCACAAGACATGCTACGCAGAAGGGCAAAAGCACTCCTTTCAGAATGTTGATAAGCCACATGGCAAACACCACGCATATACAGGTTATTACTAACCGTACCACGCGGTCAAATGTATAGGGACGACGAACGTACATTGGCTCGGAAGATGAGGTTACTTTAATGATTTCTTTACTTTAGCAGGGCATCCTGCGGCAAGAGAATCCGACGGTATATCATGAGCCACCACGCTTCCGGCAGCGATGATGCATCGGTCGCCTATAGTGACTCCGGGACACACAATCACTCCACCGCCAAGCCAGCAGTCCTCGCCGATGGTGATGGGATAGGCTGTCTCTTTGTCCTCGCGGCGTTCCACGTGGTCAATGGGATGGTGCGGAGTCAGTAGCTGGCATCCCGGACCGATGCGGGTGTTTGCGCCTATAGTGATGAAAGCTCCGTCAAGAGCCACACAGTTATAGTTGAGAAACACATTTTCTCCCAGGACAAGTCCATGTCCGTGGTTGCATCGGAACGGAGGCACGATGCGCACACTTTCAGGTACGCCCGGGATGAGGTCCTCAAGAACCTCACGGTAGTCATCGTCGAAGATGGTCATGTTGCTCAACCGGGCGCAAGTCTTGTCGGCGTGTATCAGGCTTTCAAGAATCTCAGGATCGGTAAAGTAATACTCCTCCCGGCTGCGCATCTTCTCTATTTCTTTCTTCATTTCGATAATGAGGTGTTAGTTGTCCTGCAAAGCCTGTTCTATGTCGGCTATTATATCGTCGACATTTTCTATGCCCACTGAAAGGCGTATCAAGTCAGGTGCCACTCCGGCTTCACGCAGTTGCTCGTCGGAAAGTTGGCGATGGGTGTGGCTTGCCGGATGAAGCACACATGTGCGGGCATCAGCCACATGGGTTACGATGGCTATGAATTTCAGCCGGTCCATGAATTTTATTGCATCTTCGCGGGTTCCGTTAAGACCGAACGATATGACTCCGCAAGTTCCGTTAGGCATATACTTCTGAGCCAATTCGTGGTACTGGTTGTTCTTTAGCCCGGGGAAGTTCACCCATTTCACTTTGTGATTTGCGTCAAGCCATTCAGCCACTTTCTGTGCGTTCTCGCAGTGGCGCGGCATACGCAGATGCAGAGTCTCAAGACCCAGATTCAGGAGGAATGAGTTGTGGGGCGAAGGGATGGAACCGAGGTCGCGCATCAGTTGAGCCGTGGCTTTGGTGATATATGCCATCTTGCCGAAAGCTTTTGTATAGGTCAGCCCGTGGTAGGATTCATCAGGTGATGTAAGTCCGGGGAATTTATCGGCATGAGCGTCCCAGTCGAAATTTCCGCTGTCCACTATCGCACCTCCCACGCTTGTGGCGTGTCCGTCCATGTACTTTGTGGTGGAGTGGGTCACGATGTCAGCGCCCCATTCAAATGGACGGCAGTTTATGGGAGTGGCAAATGTGTTGTCCACAATCAATGGCACGCCATGGCTGTGGGCTATTTTTGCGAACTTCTCTATGTCAAGCACATCAATGCTGGGGTTGGATATAGTTTCGCCGAACAATGCTTTGGTGTTGGGGCGGAAAGCTGCTGCAATCTCTTCTTCCGTGGCATTGGGGTCTACGAAAGTACATTCTATTCCGAGTTTCTTTAGAGTGACCGAGAAAAGATTGTAAGTGCCGCCGTATATGGTCGATGAACACACGAAGTGGTCGCCGGCTTCACATATATTGAATATGGCATAGAAATTGGCGGCTTGTCCCGATGATGTAAGTATGGCTCCCACACCCCCTTCCAATGCCGCAATCTTACTTGCCACTGCATCGTTGGTGGGGTTCTGTAGTCGGGTGTAGAAATATCCTGTATCTTCAAGGTCAAACAGACGCGCCATCTGTTCGCTTGTATCGTATTTGAAAGTTGTGCTCTGATATATAGGTACTATGCGTGGTTCTCCTTTCTTAGGATTCCAGCCGCCTTGCACGCACACAGTCTCTTTGCTGATTGGTTTAGTAGCCATTTTTATAAGTTTTTGAATTATTTTGCAAATATACGGATTTTTTCAGTAACTTTGCATTGCGTTTTGCGGAAGTAGCTCAGTTGGTAGAGCATCAGCTTCCCAAGCTGAGGGTCGCGAGTTCGAGCCTCGTTTGCCGCTCTTGGACTAAAGGAGTTGAAATTCAATGAGTTATCGAGATTTCATCTCCTTTAATTTTCCATTAATAATATTAATGAAAGTTAATGAAGCTGGATTCCCATTAGGAAAAATGATGAAATAAGGGGAAATATAGAGAAACTTGTTTTGCATTTGTTTTGCGTTTTATCAATTTTTAATACTTTTATTTCATCTTTCCGAAGTTAATTATAAAAAACTAAACCATGAACGAACTACAAATTATCCAAAGCAAAATCTATGAGATACGGGGTCAAAAAGTTATGCTCGACCGAGATTTGGCTGACTTATATAATGTCACAACATCGAATCTCAATAAGGCAGTAAAACGAAATGAGAAACGTTTCCCTTCTGATATTATGTTTCAGCTAACTAAAGCTGAATTTGACGAGCTGAAATCAAACTTGATATTCCAAAATGGAACATCAAGATGGGGTGGTACTCGAAAGCTGCCCTATGCTTTTACTGAACAGGGATTAGCTATGCTTTCCGGATTGTTAAATAGTGATATTGCAATTCAAGTGAATATCAATATAATGCGTGCATTTGTCGCTATTCGACAAATGATAACCGACAATTCGCCGCTGAAACGCCTTTCTACACTTGAAAAGAATTTCAATGAACTCAAGCAGGACTTGGAAGAAATCTTTGCTGATTACAACGACATAAACGAGGACACGAGAGCGCAAATCGAAGCAATAAACACAACGCTTGCCGAACTCCAGGCAAAACCTAAGAATTCTCCGCGCCGTCCAGTTGGTTTTAAAACCAAAAGAATAACCGCTTGCAAATATAAAATCCCCTGCAACCATTGCTGGCTCCAAGGGATTCTGCATAAGTTGTTTAGGTATATTCTATTCTTGGGATGCGTCCTCGTTTACCGATTCAAGAGCAAGTACGGTAAGAGTCTTATCCGAATCCTTTTCGTCGCGTAGTATCGAGCGAAGCAGTTTCGCCACCTTGGGTTCCTGCATAGCGTCGGCTAAAGCGGCAAGAGTGCCATAGGTGGCTATCTCGTAATGTTCCACTTTCTGCGCTGCAAGAATAAGTCCTGCGTCACGTATTGCCGAACCTTTTTCGGTGTCGGATATTATGCTTTCGGTTTCGGAAATAAGACCTTCCATGGCATCACATTTCTTGGTCTTGGGCTTCTCGCCCATTAGCTCAAACACTTGTTCGAGTGTCGTAATCTGACTCTCTGTCTCCTTTAGATGGGATTCAAACGATGCTGCAAGTTCTTGACCTGATACTGCTTTCTGCATCTTGGGAAGAGCCTTGAGCAATGCCTTTTCAGCCCATAGGATATCCTTTAATTCATCAATGAAAAATTCACGGAATTCTTGTCCCGGTTTTTCTGCCTTGTTCTTCTGTTCTGAAGCCTTAGTCTCCTTGGCGGTCTTGGAGTCAGCTTTAGATTCTTCTACATTATTTTTCTTAGTTTCCGCCTTTGCCTGCGCATCCTCCTTCTTGGAGGTAGTCTCTTTTTTAGCTTTGGTTTCCATAATTAAAAATTTTTGTAGTTAATAATTTTGCAATCATCGATGCCCTTTGTCATTGGTTTTTTCATCGTGATTACAGGAATCAAAACTGATAATGCCCTGATATGGTTTTGACCAAAACTCTAAAATTACGCTAAAATATCTTTAAAAGTGATGC
>DAAL01000262.1 GCA_001701065.1 Bacteroidales bacterium GP4 | reverse complement strand
TAGCAAAATTTCGTCTCCTTTATTTTTATACTATACTGTTAAAATAGGTTAAAATTCCACTCCCATTCACTGGAAAAATGAGGAAATATAGTGAATGAAGAGTAAAATGTTTTGCGTTTGTTTTGCATAAGATGTTTTAACATATATATCGCTGATTTCAAATCTGATATTTATCCACCGCCTAAGCTTCCCAAGCTGAGGGTCGCAAGTTCAAATCTCGATCGCCTCTTTTTAATTAAGAAGCTTAAATTAAGCGAATTATAAAATTTAATCTCCTTTTTTATTATACATGCCATATTCCTCAAGCTCATTATGGATTTATTTAGAAAACATTTTTAAGCCGACAATAAATTAAAATCGAACAAATGCAACTATAAAGTTGTATTATTTATGAATTTTGATTAAATTTGCGACATGATTACAAAAGAGCAAGTCGAAAAATTTTTAGAGGATTTCAGCTTGAAGGTCAAAATCTTCGGGATACGTTTTCGTGACGATAGGCAGAAGAATCAGAACAGTCTTATTGAAATAGGTATCACCCCTAATCAACGCATGGAGGTCATAGCGAGTCTGAATTGTTACGATTACTCCGATGGACCGATTGTGGATGCGCTGAGCAATCAAGGCGAAATGTGGGTTTTCGGAAAGGATTTCAGAGGTAATGAAATATATATAAAGATAACTTTGGGTAAACCGAACTCCCATACTATATGCATATCGTTCCATAAGGCGGAACATCCTATGTCTTATCCATTTAAAGATTAATATTATGACAAGCGTTAAATTAGCACCAGGAGAAAAATTCTTTCAGGAGGAGAGGACTGCTGTCTTTCGGAAGGAGCAATTTTCATATATCCATACAGGAATCATTGATGAGGATGGTGAGATGTGGACCACCACGGAACTTGACGAGGCGAATATATTTCAAGTATATAACCAATACCGCGCGAAGCACGGTATACCTTTTCCCGATGAGATTATCGGAATCCGAAACCATTACGGGCTATCCGCTGCTAAAATGTCGCAAATACTTGGTTTTGGCATAAACCAATACAGGATGTATGAGGACGGAGAAGTGCCGAGTATTTCTAATGCCCGAACTATCATTGCCGCCCGTGAAAAGGATGTGTTCATGTCGTTTGTTGAGGCATCGAAAGCTGATATGGGCGAACAGGAGTATGCCCGTATAAGAAAAAAGGTGGAGTCAGCTGACGGGGATTATAAATCCGTCCATCAGCCTTCGGAATATTCCGGTTATCGCTCTATGTCAACTGAGAAAATCTCGAATGTGACTCGGCTGATTATATCTAAGATCGGAAATACCTTCATCACAAAGATGAACAAGCTCCTGTTTTATGCTGATTTTATTCATTATAAGAATCATGGCTACGGTATAACCGGAGTGACTTATAGGGCATTGCCTTACGGTCCGGTCCCCGAATCATGGGGGACGCTATATGGTTCGCTGACCGGAGTTGTCATGGAGGAATTCGTTTATCCCGGCGGACAGAGCGGAATAAAATTGGATGCTGTTGATGCTCCTGATGCAGGCATTCTCACCGAATCGGAAATAGAGACCGTGGAGAAAGTGTGCGAACTGTTTTGCCGGATGAGTGCGGGCGAAATATCTGAGACAAGCCATCGGGAAAAGGGCTGGATTGATAACCAGGCTGACCGTTCGGCAATATCATATCAGGATGCTTTCGCTCTTAATTTTGGCTGATGCCAAGGATTACGGCTCGAAGATGACTCGTGCAAGGGAGTCGTTGATCTCTCTGAGGTGCGACTGGAAGTCCTCGATATAGCGGTCAGCAGCTTTGTCATGTCCCTCTTTACGGTATGTGGCTTCCGCATTCCTCACTTCGAGAATGCGTCGTTCAAGCTGAATCTGGTTCAGACCCGGAGCGTCATGCGACAATTGTTCAGCGTCAAGTTTTCCCCGTGACTGCGCTTCTTCCGCCACTTCGGCTTCCTTTGAACAGGAGCATGACCACATCATGGCGGCTCCGGCAAGTATTGTAATCAGATGTTTCATAACAGAGTCATAGCTATTTTCGCGCAAGCTTCTGCATCGGCAAGCGCGTTGTGGTGGTTATAAANNGACGCATTCTTGAAGTGAGGATACATAGGGTAGGGAATAGCTGCCTATGACTGCTCTCGGGATGGTGCGCCGGGCAGCCGTCAGCGTGCAGAAGAAAGGGTTGTCGCCCCATGTCATTTGATACACTGAATGAGTTGCGCGAAGGCAACGCTCGTCAAATGCCTTGTTGTGGGCTACGAACATCACACTGTCAGGATCCGACACTTCAAACCGTTCCAGCATGTCATGCCACACTACGTCAAATGTGGGCGCATTCTCCGTATCCTGCGGAAATATGCCGTGTATATCTTCCGAAAAATGCCGGAAATACCAGTTGGGTTCCGGCTTCACGAGCGCATAGAACTTGTCCTGTATCGCCCCGTCCTTCACCAACACCGCCCCTATGGCGCAGATGCTGGTGGGATATTTGTTGGCGGTCTCTACGTCTATAGCGATAAAGTTATCCATTATTGTCAACTATTGAAGCCGCACGTTCTTTTACTTCCTCCATAAGCCATCGCGGAGTAGAGGTGGCGCCGCAGATGCCTATGCTTTTTGCGCCCTTCAAGGCTTCAGCGGGAATCTCGTCGGGAGTGGACACAAAATAGGTCTTGGGGTTCACGTCGTTGCATTCCGTGTAAAGAAACTTTCCGTTGCTGCTCTTTTTGCCGCTCACGAAAAGCACTACGTCATGTGACGAGGCAAATTCCCTCAGATGGGGGACACGGTTGGCTACCTGACGGCATATGGTGTCGAAATACAGGAACCGGCTTTCCGGCGATTTCCTTTTTTCGATTTCCGAGATCATTTCCTGCAATCCGTGCAGCGATTTTGTGGTTTGGGAGTACAGGATTATGTCGCGGCTGAAATCAAGCTGGTCAAGCTCATCCACGGTTTCTACCACGATAGCTTCGCCTGAGGTCTGTCCCACAAGTCCGTTCACCTCGGCGTGTCCGCGTTTACCGTATATCACTATCTGCTGTCCGGGCTGGCGGTTACGGAACGACTCTTTGATTCGCTGCTGAAGATGCAGCACCACCGGGCATGTGGCATCGATAATCGTGATGCCGTTGCGTCGTGCCGTCTCGTAGGTCGATGGCGGCTCCCCGTGGGCGCGTAGAAGCACTTTCACATTCTTAAGGCTTCCCAAGTCGTCATGGGTGATGGTGTGCAGTCCCCGGTTTTGAAGACGCTCCACTTCGTCGCTGTTGTGCACGATGTCGCCAAGGCAATACAGTGAGCCGGAGGCGTTAAGCTCGTCTTCGGCTTTTCTTATCGCCGTCACCACGCCGTTGCAGAATCCTGATTTATCATCGATTTCGATTCGCATCATTCTCCTGTTATGGAATGGAAAATCTCAAGCAGATATTTATTCTGGGTCTCTATCGACATTTTCGAGTTGTCAAGCACTATCGCGTCTTCGGCTTTGCGTAACGGGCTTTCCACTCTTGTTTCATCTATGTGGTCACGTTTCACCACATTGGCAAGCACCTCTTCAAAATTCACCGGAATGCCTTTTTCAAGCATTTCGTTGAATCGGCGTTGAGCGCGGGTCTGGGCTGATGCGTTCACGAAAATTTTCATTTCCGCATCGGGAAATACCGTGGTGCCTATGTCCCTTCCGTCCATGACTATGCCGCGTTCTTTGCCTAACGACTGCTGGATGGACACGAGTGCCTTGCGAACTGCCGCGATAGCTGAAATCCCTGACACGCTGTTGGACACCGGAAGCTGGCGTATCTCGCTTTCCACGTCCTCGCCGTTGAGCAGGGTGTGCTGCGTTCCGTCGGGCATCGGGAGGAAATCTATTTTTATTTCAGGCAATGCCTCAATGAGCTTCTTCTCGTCGATGACTTCGTCCTTGATGAGATTGTGGCGGAGAGCCCACAGGGTGACTGCCCTGTACATGGCTCCTGAGTCGATGTAACGGTAACCTATCTCTGCGGCGAGGGCGCGCGCCATGGAGCTTTTGCCTGACGATGAATAACCGTCTATGGCGATTATGATTTTTTTGTTGTCCATTTTGTGTTATCTGTAATTGGAAAGCAAAGGTACTGAAAAAAGGATTAATATGCAATTGGCTCCATATTATAAAAAGAGAAGGGCGCTTATCACTAAGCTCCCTTCTATGGGTTTCCAATAGGTACAATTCTAAGGTAAAAAAGATTGTTTTAGGTTTGTGAAACAAAGGTCGGCACTTTTTTCTCTTTAGCAAAAGAAAAAAGTATGTTACTAAACATGCTTTTTGGCACTAATGCCGGGGTTTTGAGTTTAAACCTTTGTAGGATAGGGGTATAACAAAAATTCGTTAAATCAGGAATAATTGTTAATTATTATTAAATTGACATTCATTTGTCTTTTTCTTCAAAAAAACTTAGAAGTTTGAACTCCTTTCCGTCCCATTTTCCGTAAGAAAAGTGATGTATCCAGTCGCCTAATATCACAACTTCGCTTGACGGGGAGATGGGATAATCCACCAGAACATGCTTGTGCCCGTACACGAAATAGTTTATATCAGGATGGGTTTTCAGGTACTCTTTGGAGAAAGTTATCAGGGATTCGTGTTCCGGACCTTCAAACTGAGGTATCTCCTCGTTGAAGTTACGGCTGTGGGTCGACCAGTTCAAGGCAAACGGGATAGTCCACCTCGGATGTATGCCGCTGTAGAGTTTTTGGCACACTTTGTTTCGGAACAGGCTTCGTATAAACTTGAATGACGGTTTCAGTTTCCCCAGTCCGTCGCCATGGGACATAAAAAACTTTTTGCCGTCGATTTCCTTCACAAGATAGCCGTCGATTACAGTCAACCCTATTTCGTCCCTCAGATAGTCAAAAAGCCATATGTCATGGTTGCCTATGAACCAGTATATCTCCACGCCGTTGTCGGCAAGGCGTGCAAGTGCTCCGAAGAACCTTATGTAGCCCCTCGGCACCACAGTGCGGTATTCGTACCAGTAGTCAAGTATATCTCCGAGCATGTAAAGAGCCTTGGCTTCGTCCTTTATCGACTCAAGCCACCGCACCACTCTGCGTTCATAGGCTGCACCGTCGGGAAGATAGGTTGCGCCCAAGTGAAGGTCGGAGATAAAGTATGTTATATCACGTGGCATTACAGAAAACCGAGTTCAAGTTTTGCTTCCTCGCTCATCATGTCCTTGTTCCACTCAGGCTCAAAAACTATGTTTATGTTCACTGATTTCAGCCCTTTTATGCTTTCGAGCTTTATGCGCATATCCTCCACTATGAAATCGGCGGCGGGGCAGTTGGGGGCGGTGAGCGTCATGTCTATATTCAACGCTCCGTCATCCTGGAGGTCTATCTTGTATATAAGCCCGAGACTGTACACATCCACCGGTATCTCCGGGTCGTACACGGTTTTGAGCATTGTCACTATCTTTTCTTCCAGTTGAAGTTTTTCTTCAGGTGTCATTATTGTCAAGTTGTTATTTTATCATTTCCAGAAAAGTATCCTCGTCGATGATGGGAATGCCGAGTGCTCCGGCTTTTTCAAGCTTTGCCGGGCCCATGTTCTCCCCGGCGAGAACGAATGTGGTCTTTTTGGATATCGAGCCCACATTTTTCCCTCCGTTGCGCTCTATCATGTCCTTGTATTCGTCGCGCGAGTGCTTATTGAAAGTTCCGCTTATCACGATTGACTTTCCGCTGAGTTTGTCGCTGCGTCCTTCTTCAGCTCCTTCCGGCATGGACATTGTCACTCCCGCTTCGCGCAGGCGGCTGATTATATCGCGGTTTATGGGCGATGCCATGTACAGTTGGATGCTTTCGGCTATTCGCGGACCTATATCGTCGATGGCTGTCAGTGTCTCCACTCCGGCGTTTATGATGTTGTCCATGTTGCCCATGGTGCGCGCCAGCTTCTTTGCGCTTGTTTCGCCCACATACGGGATGGACAAGGCGTATATCACTCTCTCAAA
>DAAL01000259.1 GCA_001701065.1 Bacteroidales bacterium GP4 | reverse complement strand
TGTCCGTTGAACTGGTACATGGTGATTGCAGCAATAAGAGCATTGCGGTCGTTTGCGTCGGGCAGAGTGTTTATCATCTCTATCCATTCTGTGCGGTAGTTGAGTGTGTGTTGCATACGGGCATGTGTTTAATTGTAATTTTAATGCAAATATACAATATTATTGAAGCCATGTCAAGCATTTTAACGTTTTTTATTTGTTTTCTCCATTTATCCGATGGTCTATTTTTGCTATTTTTGCATAGTGAAGTGATTTAACTTAGTTGTCTAAAATTCTATTTATGAAAAAAATATTAATTGCCGCTCTTACCGGACTTATGTCCTTAGGGCACATGAATGCAGCCCGGAAACCGCTGCACATTACTAATGTGGAGCCGCCTTACTGGTGGACAGGAATGGCTAACGATACCTTGCAGGTGATGGTGACCGGCGAGGATATTGCGTCCGCGACAGCCTCGCTTGCCTCTTACCCGGGAGTTACGATGCTTGAACAGGTGAACCCCGGAAGCCCCAACTACAAAATACTTTATTTCAAGATTGCTCCCGACGCGCAGCCGGGAGAACTGAAGCTTGACTTTAAGAGTCCCAAAGGATCGGCTCAACTCAAATATGCTCTTAAGCAACGTGAACCGGGAGCCAAGGAGCATGGTGGATTTGATGCCTCGGATGTGCTTTACCTTATAATGCCCGACCGTTTCGCGCAGGGCGATGACAAAGGCACAACTGATGTCACGACGCTGAACAATCCTTCGACCAATGACCGGCAGGACCCCAACGCCCGTCACGGCGGTAATCTGCAGGGAATCATGGACCATATGGACTATCTCAAGGACTTGGGAGTGACCGCGCTATGGCTTTGCCCGGTGCTTGAAAATGATATGCCCGGCGGCTCTTACCATGGCTATGCCACTACCGACTATTACAAAATCGATCCGAGATTCGGAACCAACGAGAAGTGGAATCAACTCGTAGCCGATGCCCACAGCAAGGGCATGAAAGTGGTTATGGACATGATATTCAATCATTCAGGCTCATCCCATCCGTGGCTGACCGACAGCCCTTCGGAGGACTGGATTAACGTGCCTGACGGTTCGTTGCTTACCAATTTCCGCCTTTCTACCGTCCATGACCCTTACGCAAGTGATTTTGACCGCAAGGAGACTGTCGACGGATGGTTTGTGACTGCGATGCCCGACCTCAACCAGCGCAATCCCCACTTGATGAAATATCTTATCCAGAACTCAATATGGTGGATAGAGTCATCCAAAATTGACGGAATACGCATGGACACCTATCCTTACGCCGACCGTCACGCCATGGCTAAATGGATAGCGGACGTGGAGCGCGAATACCCCAACTTCAACATCGTAGGCGAATGTTGGTACGACAACGAAGGCGGCGAGGCGTTCTGGCAACGCGGCTCCAAAGTGAACCCCGAGGATCCGAATCTTCCCACAGTCATGGACTTTGTCCCGTCATCGAAACTGCGCGGCGCTTTCCTTGAGCCTACCGACCCCTGGAACGGTCTTAACAAAGTCTACGATCACCTTGCGCTCGACTATCTTTTCCCCGATCCGCAGCACATCCTCACTTTCCTCGACAACCACGACACTGACCGCTGGCTTCTTGAAATGCCCGAAAATCTCGGAGCATGGAAGCAAGCTTACACTTGGTTGCTGACCTCGCGCGGCATACCTCAGCTTTACTACGGCACCGAACTTCTGATGAACGGCAGCAAGGAAGGGAGCGACGGATATGTGCGCCGCGACTTCCCCGGCGGATTCCCCGGCGACAAGACCGACGCATTTACCCCCGAAGGGAGAACCGACTTGCAGAATGAGGCTTACGACTATCTGAGCAAACTGCTTAACTGGCGAAAAGGCGAAGCCAACGAGGTCATAGCCCACGGACGGTTGAAGCACTTCATGCCGCGTCACGGAATTTACGTGTACTCTCGCCGTTTGCCCGACGGACGGGAAGTGGTGGTGGTCATGAACGGTAACGACGAGAAACTGTCAGCATCGATGTTGCGTTCAGCCGAGAGCCTGCCTGTTGGTTCCACCTGGACTGACTTCCTCACCGGCAAACCGGTGACTATAACCGAAGAAATGACATTCGCTCCCCGCGAAATACTGATACTTCAGAATTTATAAAAACTGTTTTGCTCCGCCGAGGCTATCGGGGTGGGACCGTCTTTTGACGTTATATAGGTAGCTTCGGCGGAGTTCTGCGGGGTGCCGGGACGGAAATGCCGCTTCGTATTCATCCAAAATGTTATAATATGTGTTATATATACTAAAATGTAACACTATGGGTATTAAAGAAAGCAGCATAAGGGACGTGAGGACCATTCTTCACATTTTGGTCCTTTTAGGGTCACTGGCATTGATAGTAGCAATATCGCTTGACACGTTTGAGGGGGTTAATTTCCTTGAAAGCCGCCGTTATATGACGTTTCAGTTCTGGGTGTGCATCCTGTTTTTAGTCACATTCGTGCTCGAACTGTTCATGGCTGAGGACCGGTGGCACTTTATCCGCCACAACTGGCTGTTTTTGCTCGTCTCGATACCTTATCTTAATATAATAGAGCTGTGGAACCTTAATTTCTCGCACGAAGCGCTCTATTTCATCCGCTTTATTCCGCTTGTGCGCGGCGCGGTGGCGCTTACCATAGTAATCAGTTACATGACCGACAACAAGCTTACATCGTTGCTTGCTTCCTATGTCACCATACTTATAGCTGTAATCTACTTCGCCAGCCTTATATTCCTTGACCGTGAGCAGCCCGTGAATAACATGGTGCCCAATTACGGCGCGGCGTTGTGGTGGGCATGCATGGACGTGACCACCATAGGCAGCAACATCTATCCCGTGACAGTGGTGGGGAAGATAATCGCAGTGATACTGGCGGCGATGGGGATGATGATGTTTCCGCTGTTCACAGTGTACATAACCAGCCTTGTGCAACGTTACAACAAACGAGCTTACCACGGAGTGTTTGCGCTTGATTTCTTTGAAAACGGACCGTCAAATGACGATAAAAATTCCAACAACAGCTCCATGTGATGAATTAAACGCTAAAAATCATGGAGATGTGACTTTAAAATACTAAATTTGCAATTTAAAAAACCAAAATATGGGTAGACTCGTAGCAATAGTAGGCCGTCCTAATGTGGGGAAATCGACACTTTTCAATCGATTGACCCAGACTCGCACCGCTATCGTGGACGGTACCGCAGGCACCACCCGCGACCGTCAGTACGGAAAGGTGGACTGGTGCGGAAAAGAATTTTCCATCGTGGACACCGGTGGCTGGGTTGTGAACTCGGAGGACGTATTTGAAAGCGAAATCAACAAACAAGTATATCTTGCGATAGAAGAATCGGATGTAATCCTTTTCGTGGTGGACACTCTCAACGGCATCACTGACCTTGATGACCATGTGGCTAACATACTGCGCCGCTCCAAGAAGCCGGTGATTCTGGTGGCTAATAAAGTGGACAGCAACGAATGGATATACAATGTGGCTGAATTCTATAAACTGGGACTCGGCGAACCGTTCCCCATTTCCTCTCAGAACGGCTCGGGCACCGGCGACCTTCTCGATGAGATAGTGAAGGACCTTCCGGAGGATGACACCGAGGAGCAGACTATGGAGGGGATACCCCGATTTGCCATCGTGGGCCGTCCGAATGCCGGAAAATCGTCGATAATCAATGCATTTATAGGCGAGGACCGCAACATTGTCACCGACATAGCCGGAACAACACGCGATTCCATCTACACACGTTACAACAAGTATGACTTCGACTTCTATCTGGTGGACACCGCCGGTATACGCAAGAAGACCAAAGTCAACGAGGATATAGAGTATTATTCAGTGATACGCTCCATCCGTGCTATAGAGGCATCGGATGTGTGCATACTGATGATTGATGCCACCAAGGGAATCGAAAGCCAGGATGTGAACATCTTCTCCCTCATCCAGCGCAACAAGAAGGGGCTTGTGGTGTGCGTCAACAAGTGGGACCTTGTGGAGGACAAGTCGCAGAAAGCCATACGCTTCTTTGAGGACGCGATACGCAGCCGCTTCGCGCCGTTCACTGATTTCCCCATAATCTTCGCCTCAGCGCTCACCAAGCAGCGTATCTACAAGGTGATAGAAACCGCTGTGAAGGTCTACGAGAACCGTAAGCGTCTTGTTCCCACCCATGTGCTCAACACTTACATGCAGGAAGTGATAGCGGCTTATCCGCCACCCGCCAACAAGGGTAAGTACATCAAGATAAAGTACGTGACAATGCTTAAGGAATCGATGATTCCCACATTCGTGTTCTTCTGTAATCTTCCCCAGTGGGTGAAAGACCCTTACCGCCGTTATCTTGAAAATAAGATACGTGAGAAGTGGGATTACACCGGAACTCCGATAAACATATTCATGCGCGAGAAGTAAAACGCCCTCTTAATCGACAGGAGACACACAACTTATAAACATAGAGCCGGTCAGGGAAACTGACGGTTCGCAAAATTAAAAAGGATGAAATCATTTGAAGAATTGGGAGTTCGTGAGGATCTCCTTAAAGCGATAAAGGAACTGGGTTTTGAGAACCCTATGCCGGTGCAGGAAAAAGTTATACCCCATCTTCTCAACGAGGATGGCGACGTGATAGCTCTGGCGCAGACGGGAACAGGAAAGACGGCTGCGTTCGGGTTGCCGGTGCTTCAGCGCATAGACACTTCCATGAATGTGCCGCAGGCATTGATAATCGCGCCTACCCGTGAATTGTGCCTTCAGATAGGAAGCGATCTCGCTGACTATTCCAAGTACATAAAGCACTTAAGCGTGCTGCCGGTGTACGGCGGATCAAGCATAGAGAGCCAGATACGCTCATTAAGAAAAGGAGTGCAGGTGATTGTGGCAACTCCGGGACGACTCATCGACCTTATCCAACGAGGGGTGGTGAGGCTGACGCATGTCCACACCGTGATACTCGACGAGGCTGACGAGATGCTGAACATGGGATTCGTGGACGATATCAACAACATCCTGTCCTACGTGCCCGATGACCGCAAAATGCTACTTTTCTCGGCGACAATGCCGCCTGAAATCGCAAAAATAGCCAACACCTACATGCATGACCCGCAGGAGTTTGTGGTGGGGACAAAGAACACCGGAGCCGAGAATGTGCGCCACATATACTATATGGTGCATGCTCGCGACAAGTATCTTGCGCTTAAACGAATAGCCGATGACACTCCCAACATATACGGCATCATCTTCTGCCGCACCCGTAAAGAGACTCAGGAGATAGCCGACAAGCTTATACAGGACGGATACAACGCCGACGCGCTTCACGGCGAACTGTCGCAGGCGCAGCGCGACACCGTGATGAAGAAGTTCCGTGACCGGGTGCTCCGTATACTTGTGGCTACCGACGTTGCCGCACGAGGACTCGACGTGAGCGACCTTACCCACGTGATAAACTACGGATTGCCTGACGACATCGCCACCTATACCCACCGCTCGGGACGTACAGGACGTGCCGGAAAGACCGGTATATCCATCGCCATCATCCATTCGCGCGAAAGAAACAGCCTGCGTGACATAGAAAAGCGCATCGGCAAGACTTTTGAACGCAAGGAAGTGCCTACTCCGGCACACATCATCGAAAAACAGCTTTACAACCTTGCCGACAGGCTTGAGCGTGTGAAAGTGAACGAGGACGAGATAGCAAAATATCTTCCCGGAGTAAGCCGCAAACTCGAATGGCTTTCAGGCGAAGACCTGCTTAAGCGCATCGTGTCGCTTGAATTCAACCGTCTCCTCGACTACTATAAGGATGCTCCCACTATCGACTTCATCGACGAGAAACCTAAGAAAGCTCCTAAGGAAGAAGCCAAACCTGCCGTCAAAAAGAGCACCCGAAAGAAGTATAAAGACCGCCGCGTAGCCGAAAGCGGAATGGAACGCATCTACGTGAACGCCGGTAAAAACGACGGCTTCTATGCGTCGAATCTGATAGACATTCTCAACCATGTCATCGGTGGCACGAGGATTGATGTGGGTAGAATCGACCTGCTGCCAGGATATTCGCTTTTCGATGTGAAGAAATCCGATGCCAAGAGAGTTTTGAACGGAATCAACGGAGTGGACTTCGTGGGGCATAAACTGTATGCCGAGATAGCCGATTTGGAAAAAGACTATTCGCGCAGCTCTTCCCGACGCAAGAAGAACGGTAACTTCGACAAGTTCACCCAAGGAAAGCGCGGAGGAAAAAGAAAACATTAAACACTCTCTAACCCTATAACGATAAAGGATATGAAAACGTCACAGAAGTTTCTCACAGTTCTGATTATGATTATGGCATTTGTGCCGGGAATGCGCGCGCAGCTTACTGCCGAGCAGGCATTTGCCGATGCTCCAAGCTCCATATTCCCCTTGCTCGACAAGAATGCGAGGCTTGACATGATCGACTACTTTAAAAGCGGGTCGTCGACTCCAAGCCAGAATGCGTTCCAAGGCGCTTCACGCATCACCTCGCTCTCGCCGGCTCAGGTGTCAGTGGCAATGACTGATGCCACCAAGTATGACATAATCGTGCTTCCTCAGGGAGGAGCGCAGATAATAGCGTTGATACAGACTGTGGCTACTCCTGCGCCTGACAGCCATATCACTTTCTATAACTCGTCATGGTCACAGCTTAAGGAGACGTTGTTCACGCCTCCCACAATGCAGGACTGGCTTACCGCGAAGGGAGCCAAGGACTCATCGCAGGTGAGCAACCTTGTGCCTTTCATGCTTGCTTCCTACAGCTATGACACGGCAACATCGGTGCTGACGCTGACCAACAATCTGGAAGCATTCCTCTCAGCCGACATTTACTCGATGATATCTTCCGACCTTCTTCCGTCGTTGACTTACAAGTGGAACGGAAAAGTCATGCAGCCGGTGAAATAGACTGATGGAATCGCTTACACTTCTGCAACTGAACCAACTTATCGCTTCCTTGGTGGTGTCGCCGCGCACTCAGAATGTGTGGATAACCGCTGAGTTGAGCGATGTCGCCGTCAGGGGCGGTCATTGCTATATGGAGCTTCTGCAGAAGAATGAAAGCACCGGAGCCACGGTTGCCAAGGCTCGTGCCGCCATTTGGGCTAATCAGTTTGTGCGTATACGCTCCGACTTTTATGCCGCCACGGGACAGGATTTCTCCACCGGGCTTAAGGTGATGGTGAGGGCATCGGTGTCGATGCATCCTGTGTACGGAATGTCGTTGGTGATAAACGCAGTGAATCCAGAATACACGATGGGCGACCTTCTGCGCCGCCGCAACGAGATGCTGCAGCGGCTGAAAAACGAAGGAATCCTTGAGATGAACCGCAGCCTTTCGTTTACTGAACCGCCGCTCCGCATAGCCGTGATTTCGGCAGAGGGAGCCGCTGGTTACGGTGACTTCATGAATCAGATAAGCCATAATCCGCAACGGCTTCGCTTCGACATAAAGCTGTTTCCCGCCATCATGCAGGGCGACCGTGCCGCATCGACAGTGATAGCGGCTCTTGAAGAGATAGCCATGCAGCAGGATTGCTGGGACTGTGTGGCGATAATACGCGGCGGCGGTGCCACAAGTGACCTCATGGGATTTGAAAATTACGAATTGGCTGCGCATGTGGCTCAATTTCCGCTGCCTGTCATTGTGGGAATAGGGCATGAACGTGACATAACTATTCTCGACTATGTGGCTTGTATAAGAGTAAAGACACCCACTGCGGCGGCTGAATGGCTTATAGCGCAGGGCAAAAATGCGCTTGACCACTTGATGAGCATTGGGCAGAACATCCTGCATTTGGTGCGTGAACGTTTGTCGGGGTGCAAAGAGCAGTTAAGCCGCATAGAAGGCGCATTGCCTGACGCTCCTGTGGGGGTTATCGAGCGCAACAAGAGCAAGCTTGACCGGTGTGCGCTGTCGCTCCAGCAACTTGCGTCGAAACGCATAGCTCCGCAGATGTCGCGCCTTGACACCATCGAGGCTTCTTTGCGGATGCTGACCGGCAATGCCGTGAGGAGAAAGCGTGACCGCTTGGATGCGATGGAGAATCTGCTTAAAGCATTGTCGCCTGAAGCGACTTTGCGCCGAGGCTATTCCATAACACGTTTCAACGGTCATTCCGTGAAGAATCCCTCCGAAGTCCCGCAGGGTGCCGAAATCATCACCACGCTTGCCGAAGGAACTATGAAATCAATAAAAGAATAACATAAGAATATGTCAAAAGAACCACAATTCACACCTGTCAAGGACCTTACTTATTCGCAGGCTATAACCGAGTTAGAGAACATCATGCGGCAGATGCAGAGCGATGCTCTTGAGATAGACCTTCTCGCCGTGTACACCCGCAGGGCGACTGAATTGCTCGGCGAATGCCGCAAACGCCTCACCATGACCGAGGAGGAACTCAAAACCATCCTCCAGTAGTTGTGATGAGCAAAATATTTATTATCTTTGCACATAAAGGGTAGTTTCCCCTTGAAAGAAATACTTCGATTGCGAAAGCAACGATTTTAGGGATCGGTTTCGCCCGGTCGGAAAGAGCAGTCGAAAGACCGCTCTTTTTTATTTGCCCAATCTTCATAAGAATTTCATTGTCGATGAAATTCGATGTAGTTCACTTTTATTTCTGATTTGGTGCAAAAATACAACAAAACAGAAATAAAAACAAATATTAAGAAGTTTTTTGTCCGATGTTAATGGAGTTATATTCAAGAGTTTTCGTATCTTTGTGAAAATCAATCTAATTTTATTCTTTACAATGAAATTCTTCAAATTACTTCTTGTGATGGCTTTTGTGGCTGTGAACTCGGTAGGAGCATTAGCCACTAAACTCATTAATATAAGTGCGGTGGACAATGAACATCTTCTATTGCACTTCCGTGACGGCGAGGTGTGGTATCGTGACAACGGCACCGGTGCAAGTGCCTATTTAGGTCATTCCTTTGCGCTTGGCGATGACTCCATGCGTGTGTTTGGTCAGCGACTTGATGTTGCTAACCTCAGGACCCCCACATTGTGGAGCGTCGGGAGCGTCGACGATGAGGGATTCGGTATGGTTGCCCCTGCACGGGTGTGGCTGAAATCGAAGCCCATGAACACCGACTCGCGTCTTACTTCGGAGCTTGACCACTGGGTATTTCTTAAGTTGCCAAAACCGATGAAGCAGGGCAAAAGTTATAACGTTCACATCAATAATCTGCTTGGAAGCGACGTTGACACTTGCTCATTGAAGTTTGATGTGAGGAATTCGCCTTCCGAAGCTATTCATGTCAACACTATCGGGTACACTCCGTCCCAATCCCGTTGCCACGCTGACCTTTATTTGTGGATGGGCGACGGCGGCGCGCGCGACTATGCGCAGTTTGAGGGACGTAAGGCTTGGCTCTACAATCTCGCTACCGGCGAGAAGCACGAAATAGGGGAGGTGAAGCCGTGGAAGGAGGTTGTTGCAAGCAAGCATGAAGCCGGAAACCGTAATCTCACTGGCTCCGGAGTGTGGACTGTCGATTTTCCGGCACCTGCACCGGGACGTTACCGCCTGGTGGTAGAGGATGTGGGATGCAGCATGGACTTTGATGTGGCATCCGACATTTACCGTGAACCGTTCAAATATTCCGTGCGCGGTTACTACTATATGCGTCTCGGAGAGCCGGTAGACACTCCGCGTGTGGTGCCTATACCGCGCCAACCCCGTTTTGTGGCTGGAGAGGACCCTGCCGGATTCAAGATTTACAAGACCGACCTTCACCCCTGGCACCCCGAATGGCGTAAAATAGGGGGCGATGTGTGGGACGAGCCGCATTTCAAGATGCCCGAGCAGTCGAAGTTTTGGGAACACCGCCTTCCGGGCAATCCCGAGGTTACCGGCGTGAAAGGCGGTCACTCCGATGCGATGGACTGGGACCGTCATCTTGCCCATGTGAGCAATATCTACGATATGCTACTTCCTTATGTGTTGACGGGCGGCAAGTCGCTCAATGACGACAATCTTGACATACGCGAGAGCGGCAACGGCATACCCGACCTTCTCGACGAGGCTCGTAATGAAGTGGATTTCTTCCTGAGCATACGCGACGGCGAGGCTTACTCGCAGGGTGTGACTAACCCATCGGCTGACTGGAAGGTGATGTTCCAGGCAGGATGCACCACTATAGCGGCATGGGCAAACGCCGCTAACTGCGCCATGATGGCTGAAGCTTTTCGCCTTAACGGCAACGAGGCATTGGCTAAATACTATGCCGATGAAGCTATAAAAGCATTCCGATATGCCGAGAAACAGGATGATGCCGATGCCGACGTTGTGCAGCATCTGGGCGATGTGGCTATGTCTCAGCGTGATTTCAAAAACATGGCGGCAGCCTATCTTTACAATGTGACCGGTCAGAGGGAGTGGGAGGACGTTATGGCTGAGACTTCGGTGGTAGCCGACGGTCCTGTGCCGTTGTTCAATCAGCCTGAGTTCCGTTCAGAGGAGCAACCTTATTGCCAGTTGTGGAGCGCGGCGGCATACCTGACTTCGCCACGGAAACGCCATTATGGAAAGATTCTGTCCAATATAAAGGAGGCGGTGGACAGCCATACCGACAGCATCCATCTTAATCCTGCGGAGCAGATGTCTCTACTCCGTTGAAAGGAGTNNAGCCGATAAGCGTCACCGTACCTCTGAAAATCTGCAGCTTGCCATGCTTGCGCACTCATTCGCTACCGATAAAGCGCGCCGCGACCGTCTTGAGGATGCCATGTATGCCGAAGCTTCGTGGGGGCTTGGACGCAATCCGTCGAACACTGTGGAAATGACAGGACTCGGGCAGCGCCACATCACCGATGTATATTCCACAGGACGCAACGACGGTGTGCCCGGAACTCATCCCGGTCAGACTCCTTTCAACGGAGTAGAGACATGGTCGCCTGACAACGGCGGCGACGCGCGCATACTCGTCAACCGCTGTTATCCGG
>DAAL01000191.1 GCA_001701065.1 Bacteroidales bacterium GP4 | reverse complement strand
TGGGATAAAAAGTCAGGGGAATATGCGATGAGATTGGGAAATGTTTCTTAACTTTGTGGGATAAACAAGATACATTGATGAAACTGATTTCTTTGAATAAAATATTGACGGCATTGGCAATAGCGGTTGTAGCAAATTTTTCAGTCTACGCGATGGATTTGCCCAAACGCCTTGTTAACGGAAAAGAGTATTACTACTACGAGGTAAAAAACAAAGAAACTATCTATGGCATATGCCGTGACTTGGGTATAACAAAAGCCCAGTTGGTGAAATTCAATCCATCGGTAGCCGACGGACTGCGCAGCGGTGTCACATTGTACTTCCCCGTGGATGAAATGGACAACGCCGTTACTGAAAGTACTCCCAAGGCAAAGCCCGAAACAGCACCGGCACATCAAACGGTGTCCAACTCCTCATCCAACATACACTTAGTCCAAAAAGGTGAAACCATCTATGGAATAAGCCGTCATTACGGAATGACACAGGACGAGCTTATAGCTCTCAACCCGTCCATCGTCAACGGACTTAAACAAGGCACCATCCTCCACATAAAGCCGACCAAACAACCGGAGGCGTCCCAAGAGGCTGTAGTGCCCCCGGCTCCGGAAGCCAAAGAGATGGCACAAGAGGAGGAACAGAACTACACCACTCCCGTATCGACCATTGATAACCCGGTAGCAGCAACCCCCGCTCCCTCCGACACCGAAGCGGATGATCCTGCAACGGACGAAGAAGAAACCAATCTTGCTGAAAACGCAACTGCCGAAGAGGAGGAAACCGTGGATGAGGAAGAGCCACAAAGCGTAAAAGTGGCTGTAATGCTGCCGTTTATGCTCAACCAATCATCGCCCGACAAGCAGGCACAGCTTTATACCGAATTCTATAAAGGATTCCTACTCGCAGTGGACAGTCTGCGCAACATCAACCGCCAGGTAGAGATTATGGCGTTTGACACTGCCGACAATCTTGACACGCTCAACAACATTCTGTCATCACCGCAACTTGAAGGAGTGAGCGTAATCATCTCACCCGACAACGAGCAGCAGCTAAATGCCATCAACCGATATGCAGTCGAAAATGATGTGGACGTATTAAACATATTCGCAGTAAAAAGCGAACTTTACCGCACATCTCCTCAGATACTCCAAGCCAACATTCCCCACACCGAGATGTACCGCCAGGCGATAAAAGGTTTTATGGACATGGCTGCGCATGATTATACCCCGGTGTTCATAAGCTCACCCGACGGAAAGAACGAGAAAAACGAGTTTTTGAATATGCTCAAAGCCGAGTTAGGCAACCAAGGACGCGAATATGTCGACATAACCTATTCGGGACACCTCAAAGAAAGCGATTTGGCATCGCTTGACAAGGAAAAACAGTACATTTTCATTCCGGCTTCCGGCACTTTGAGCGAATTTAACCGCATAATAAGCGCACTCAAAAACTACCGCGAGGCTCTACTCGACTACAATCTTGTGAGAATGTTCGGCTATCCGGAATGGATTACATTCCGCGGTGATGCGTTGGAAAGCCTGCACCTGATGAACTCGTTCATCTACTCACGTTTCTTCAACGACGAAGAAAGCTACCGTACCACCGAATTCAACAACTCCTATAAAAAATGGTACGGAACATCTGTCATGTCGGCAGTTCCCGTGCAAGGCATCCTCGGTTTTGACACTGCGTTCTTCCTGTTGAAAGCGATACAGCGCAACCCCGACAACATCACTGATTCCAACTACACCTACAATGGAATCCAGAGCGGCTATCATTTTGTGAAGCAGCCTGAACACGAAGGCGAGATAAACGACATCCTGTATCTAATCAATTTCCGTCCGTCAGGAATTTCCGACAAACGCATAATAGAATGAAAGCACGGATTGTAAGTATAATAATAGGGATTTCGTCGATTCTTCTGTGTGCCGGCACCTCATCGGCACAAGCCCATTATGTGTCAAAGATAGCCATAGGCGGCAAAGCCGGCATCACCATGTCGAAAATGTCCTTCGCCCCAAGCACAAAACAGTCTTTTGTCATGGGCAAAACCATGGGTGTCACATTTAAATACTGGGAGGAACGTCACTTCGGACTTATAGCCGAGATAAACTTTGAACAACGAGGGTGGAAAGAAAACTTTGAGGAAGCCCCCTACAGCTTCGAACGTCACCTTGACTACATCCAGATTCCGTTGCTCACCCACATATTCTTCGGCGGCAAAAAAGTAAAAGGATTCATCAACTTAGGTCCTGAGGTAGGCTACATGATAGGCACCGGCTACACCGCCAACTTTGACGTGAACAACGTAGGTGCGCTTCCCGACTTCCCGGACAACCGAGTCACTGACCAACTGTGGATGGAACCGTCAAATAAATTCGACTACGGAATATCGGGCGGAGCCGGAATAGAATTCGCCATCAAGCGCAAGCACCTCATCAACCTTGAGGCGCGCTACTACTTCGGTATAGGCAATATCTTCCCCGACGAACGGCGCGACACCTTCCAGGCATCACGAGGCATGTCGATAATGGTGACGCTTGGTTACTCTTACCGATTGAAATAATCATTTCAGATAACGACCTGAGGCGGTGAGAATGTGAAACACCAAGTCGTTCAGCAAGTCGTAAGCGTCCATTCTTGAATCAATACCTTTGCTGCGGCAGTCAGCCACCCTTATGGCGCGGCTTATCTCGATAAGCTGCCACGGCGAATAGTTGCTTAGTCCACGCTTATAGTCATCGGGCAGCCAAGAGCTTTTACGTCCTATGGAAGCGCAAAGTCCGGCATCGCTCTTGTCGCGCGAATAGTGCATCACCATCAGATTGGAAAAATAAGTCCACAAGGTGCTTAATGTCACCACTACGGGATTGTTCTTGGGATTCAGCCTGAAATAGTTGATTATTTTAAATGCCCTCTCGGTGTTTTTATTGGCAAGCGCTGACACAAGCTCAAAATTATTATAGTCCTTGCTTATGCCTATGTGCTTTTCTATGACTTCGGGAGTCACAGTAGCTCCCTGCGGAAGCGCGACAGTGAGCTTTTCTATCTCATTGTATATCTTCGACAGGTCAAGTCCCACATAATCACGTAGCATGACAAGCCCTTTCGGCTCAATGTTAAGCCCTTTGTCCTTGATGAACCGGCTTATAGTGGGTCCAACGGTCTTGTCGGTCAACTTCTTCGATTCAAACAGCACTCCTCCGTTGGCTGCCATCTGCGCAAGCAGCTGTGTGCCCTTCGCTTTCGCTCCGCGGAAACATATCACAAGCACTGTGGCTGGATTAGGCTGCGACGCATAATTGCTGAGTTTATCGAAATTTTCTTTCGATGCCTGGGCTTCCTTCACGATCACCACTTGCTTGTCCGACATCATAGGATAACGCCGGCACGCCTCCTCCACCACTGACAGCTCCACCTCGGGAGCGTACATGGTGTAAAGATTGAAATCCTTGTCGACATCGGGAACTATGTCCTCGAAACGCTTCACAAGGCGGTCAATGAAGTATCCCTCCTCGCCGTGAAGTATATATACCGGGGCATAATCATTGTTGTTAAGCCGCCTTACAAGTTCATCGTATGTTATAGGTGCCGGAGCAGTTGCCATAGAAGAATATTTTTTGTAAATTTACAGAAATTTTCATGCTTCCCCAAATAAAAAACGCCCTATGCGACTTAACTTGCCCCCCATCGAAGCAAAACTCTGTCAAAGCCCGTCAGGCATGAAGATTTATGACCCTATCCGTCAGAAATACGTGGCTCTTACTCCCGAAGAATGGGTGCGGCAGCATTTCGTCCAATTCCTTATCCATGAAAAGATGGTTCCGGCATCGCTCTTGGCTAATGAGATAGGGCTTACGCTCAACGGCACACGTCGCCGTTGCGACACCGTGGTTTTCAACCGAAGCGCATCGCCTGTGGCAATTGTGGAGTACAAAGCTCCCTCAGTCAATATCACCCAGAATGTGTTTGACCAGATAGTGCGGTACAACATGGTATTGCACACACGTTATCTCATCGTGTCCAACGGACTGCATCACTATTGCTGCGAGATACTATACGAACAAGGCACCTATCGATTTCTCGAAGAGGTGCCCTGCTATGACGCTATGCTTGATTCGTAGTCAGGCTATCTTATGTACATTATCTTACCGCCAATAATGTATACTCCGGGGTCAAGAATATTCTTAACCTCACTCCGGGCAACACCACGGTAAAGGACAATTCCGCTCAGTGAATATACATCCACAAGCTCCATCCCATTATCGACGGAGATAGAAGGAACTCCGGCAACATAGCCGTCCTCCCCGTAATACCCTTTGATTATGGCATCCACAAGATCAGGCTCGTTAAATTCAGGCGCGCTGCGTGATTCGCCGTCGGAAAGCCCCATCCAGTGGAACGCCGCTATTCCGTTCGCCTTAGTCTTTTCGACAAAATAACGGTACAATGCGCTTCGGTCTTTGGCATTATTTTCAAGTGTGATGCCCCATTCGCCCACAATCATTGGCGCTCCTTTCGGGAGTAGATGGGATTTCCATCCCCTTATAAGATTATCCACCGCAGCCTTTCCTTGGGAGAGACTTTTAACGTTGGGATAAGAATGGACTTCAAATATTATGTGTCCGTCAGTGACATCTTCAGGGACCTTCATTTCCTTCAAGGGGTCAGAAAGATGAGAGTTCCAGTCGCCGCTTCCGTCACATGCCCCGTAGGTACACACCACAAGGTTGCGGGTGCTGTTGTTGCCCCCGGTCGCCCTTACTGCGTTGACGAAACTTTGAGCATACTTATTTATGCTGCTGTAAGCTGATGCGGCTATGTTTTTATCGTAGCTTCCGGGAGTATTAAAGGAGGCGAAACACCATGAGCGTTTAATGTCGAGCATCTCATTGTAGCCTTCGAAAAGAAGATGCTCGTCATAGTCCTTAAATTCCTCGGCTATCTGCCGCCACACCTCTTCAAAGCGTGCGCGCTGCTTCTCATAGACACCCTCGTCGGCTATCAGCCATGCGGTGTTGGACGCGCCTGTGTCATGATGGACATTCAGGATGCAGTACATGCCCTGATTTATCACATAGTCCACCACTTCATGCACACGTTGCATCCATTGAGCATCGATCTTTGTGCCTAAATCGTCCTGCGAAGGATTCCATATGCTGTTTTCCCATGATGAGAAATTGAATTTCGCCTCCATGTGAGGATACCAGGTGACCGGAACGCGGACCGCATTAAATCCTGCGTCCTTAAACATCTTCATAAGTTCCGGTTTAGTTACAGGCTGTCCCCATGACACTTCATAGTCGGAAGGTTTTCGTTCTGTCCAGTGCTCAATCCACATGTTAAGCGAGTCACCCGAATTGGACTCAAGAGTATTGCCAAGATTCCAACCCACTTTCATGTTGGCTACAGCTTCCTTTGCCGTCTCAAAATCACGTGCATTGGCAAACACTATCCCATTAAATAGCAGAAGGATTGAAACAAAGCATCTCAATCCTTTCAATTCCACATTAAAGAGCGGAGATATAATCCTATTCATACAAATTAATATCAGAAGAGGTAACTGAGCCGGATGTCCCAAGTGCGGTTCTTGGCGCTGAAGTCATCAAGCAGCTTTGTCTTTTCGGCGTAGACCATACCCCATGTATAGCTTCCCGAGAGCTGCCAGTTACGCTTGATTTCCACACCAAGACCCACGGTAAGTCCCATTTCGCCGCCGGCATATTTTAGAGCCTTGATGTCACTGTGACCGGCAAGAATGCTGAACGACGGACCGCCATATACGAACGGAGCCAATGTGTCCTCGAATCCGTTCATGCGGGTCCACTTAAAACGCAGATGCACAGGAATCTCGATATAGTGCAGATAACTGCGTTCCTTGCCGTAGCCTTGCGATGACCATATGTATTTCTCTCCAAGATTGAGAGTGGCTCCGCGCTGCTCGTAGTAAATACCGGAGTTAATACCGAAACCTATGCCGGGAAACATCAATTCGGTAACCAAACCGGCTGAAAAGCCCACACTTTGGTCGACCGAAATAAGCGGCTGACGGAACTTAAGATTAGTAATGTCAACACCTATCATAGGGCCGTAACGGAATTGAGCCGAAGCCCCTATAGAACACACCAAGGCAACAACAGCCATAAGTGACAATACAATTTTTCTCATATACTCTAATTTTTTGTCAAAGTTAAGGAAAAAATCCCTAACACCGCAACATCCCATTCAAAAATATTGATAAAGCTACAAAAGGAGTCAACAAATTCAAGGAAAGCCCAATCTAAACCTCAGACAAAAATGCAACTCCATATCACAAATTTTATTAATTTTGATTTTGTGGAGTTAAAATTTATCCCTACTTTTACATTAAGTCCATAGAGTTGGGCTGTTTACATAATTTTTATGAAGCGTTTCATGCTTTATCCTATCATTGAAAATTCGCCAAAATTTTATCTCCATGGAATAAAGCAGTCAAAGGACGCTCATGCGTGTCGTTTCCATTCCCCGACGCGGGAGTCGAAATATCGACATGGCGTGGGAGTGGACTGTTTATTGTAGACTAAGGCGTTTGGCGATGCCTCAATGATGATAAACTGAACATCGTTCCACGCTTCTTTTTTAACCTTAAAATAGCAGCCTAAGGCGGGACGGATTAGGCTCTTAGTAATTATTATGAAGAAGGGTTTTGCTCTATTACTTCTCCTTGCCACAATGTCGGCAAGTTACGCCCGTCAGATTTCCGAAAAGGAAGCTATTGCTGTGGCGGAAAAGTTTATGGTAGGTGAATTTGGCTTAAAAGCTCCCATGAGATCAGCTCCCGGAAAACCGGGAACGGCAACCACAGACAATCAGCCTTATTACGTCTTTAATGCCGATGACGATAAAGGCTTTGTAATCGTGAGCGGAGATGACCGCGCACGCAAAATTCTAGGATATGCCGACAAAGGACACTTCGATGCCGACAATATTCCGCCGCAACTATCCTGGCTCCTTGGCGAATACACCAATCAGATAGCAACTCTCCCATCTTCGGCTCCGACCGACCCGTCATGGACTCAAACAACCGCCTCACGTGCCGCAAACGAAGTCCTCCTCGAAACCGCCAATTGGGGACAAGACGCACCCTACAATGCGCTCACTCCTGTGATTAACGGTCATCATGCGTCAACCGGCTGTGTCGCAACCGCTATGGCGATCATTATGAAATATCATAATTGGCCTCCAAAAGGAGTAGGGTCCAATTCTTATGTATCATACGATGGAACAAATTTATCTTATAATTTTGAAACATCTTTTGATTGGAATAATATGTTGATGGATTATTCAACCGAATCTACAGAACAAGAAAAGGAAGCAGTAGCAAAACTCATGTATGCCTGTGGTATCTCTGTAAATATGATGTATACTCCATCAAGCAGCGCTTCTAATGCACTATACGTATCACCTGCCTTATCAAGATTTCTTGGATATTCTATATATTCCGAGTATTTGACACTTAATAAATTCACATCTCAAGAATGGACAGATATTATTCATAATGAAATTGATAATAATCGTCCCTTTTTAATCAGCGGAAATAACGGAATTGCCGGACATATTTTTGTCTGTGATGGATACGATGATAATAATATGATTCATATCAATTGGGGATGGAATGGCTCTTACAATGGATATTTTTACTTTGATGATTTAAGTCCCTTTAATTCTTATTCTTTCAATAATGGATTAGAAATAATAACCAATATAAAACCAACAAATACAAAATTTCAACCTTCTCCAATAACATTCTACACATATCCTCACGAAAATGGTTTAAGTTCAAATGTCTCAGACTTCTCAAACGGTAATCCTTTTAATATATACGCTACAAGAATAGGATCTATTGATCAAGAATTTAATGGAGAAATTGCAGTAGCCTTACTAAATGGAGAGGAATCAATAAAGGAGATAATATCCACACAAGAAGTTACAATTAATGATGCACAACAATTTATATTTAAAGACTGCGTAATAAAAAACTCCCAAATTGGACAAGATGATATAATTACAATAATGTATCGGACTAAGGACAATGAAAAATGGGAAAAAACGGTATCATGTAGTGATGGTCCTTATTTCTACCAGTCAAGTTTTGCAGGAAGGAACCATTTGCCCGTAAAATATTATACCCCTCAATACTCTGTAATAAATTATGATGTGGATTCGCGAGTAAAGGTTGATGTATACGTTTCAGACATATTATCTAATCCATCCAAAGTCCTATATGGAGAACGTATATCTATAAAATTTACTCCTATACAAGATGTCAAATATATAGAAAATGTAAATCTCGATAATCGATTTAAAGACGACGATGGATCCTACTATGACATATATGTTGGACAAGCCGAATTAGATATTAACGTTAGGGCTTTTGATCAAAGTCAAGAGTTAAGTAAAACGTATCATGTAGAAATTCCCGGCACATTAAATCAATTATGCATTGAGGATCCCACCCCAATTGTAAATTTAAAACTCACAGGAAACATTGATAGAAACGATTTTTATTACATTCGAAACAATATGCCGTTATTAAGAACTCTTGATCTCTCTGAGACTATTGTTTCAGAAGAAGAAATTCCAGAGGTTGTAATAGATAAATATGAAACTAAGACCGGTGCCTTTTATAAAGCAGGAGAGCTAAAACAAATATCTCTACCAATCAATACTAAAACAATAAAGAGCCAAAGCTTTCGAGAATCAGGTTTAGAGGAGATATCTTTTAATGATGGATTAGAAATAATCGAATCAAATGCATTCTTGGATTGTGGCATCAAAAAACTATATCTCAACGATTTACTAAAATCTATTGGTAATTCTGCTTTTGGATATTGCAATGAAATTGAATCAATTTATTCCCCCAATTTTATTCCTCCTGTTATGGGGGAGGGCGTATTTGATGACCTTATATATGATTTAAGCACGTTATATGTACCTAAAGGGAGCAAAGCAGCATATGAAAAATCTGAGGGATGGAAGGATTTCTCCAATATATTAGAAATTGATTTCTCCGGTATAGACGATGTGGAAATATCAAAAGAAGATATATCCAATATGCCATGCTACGTCTATAATCTATCGGGAATATGTATATCAAAAGGGAAATGCCTAAATGATCTTCGCAATAATTTACCGACCGGTATTTATGTCTTGCGCTTCGGTAATGGAAATACACGTAAGATTACGATAAAGTAAGGAAATCGTCATAAGACGATGATTTCGTAGTTAACACCACATTATGCGGTGAATGAAAAATGAGCATCGGAGATGTTCCGTGATTGTGATGATACAATCAGGAGACATCTTCGATGTTTTTTATGTGGGTCACGTTTCGTCAATCTACAAAATATACTCATTTTTATATTATTAAGGAGCAGGATTTACGGATAAAAGTCTTAACTTTGTGACATAACGATAAAACCAAGCAGTATGACATTACAAAATATCAAGCAATGGGGATTCGCCGC
>DAAL01000067.1 GCA_001701065.1 Bacteroidales bacterium GP4 | reverse complement strand
TGCCATCCTTGAGGATATCCTCGGAAATCTCGCCGAGATTGAAATAGAGATCGCCGCCCTCGGTGTTGGGATTCTCGGGGTCGAGGAAGGGGCTCATGAGCCAGAACTGGATATACTCGATGTTGCTCTGCTCGAAATTGGTGTTGTCGAGCCGTCGCATTATGCCTCCCCACCGCTTCTCGGGGTTGAGCAGCAGACCCTGGTCGGTGATGTCGGTCGCATCCACATTGTAGGGGCCTCGCTCCTCGGGATAGAATGAGAGGTTGAGGGTCTGGATGGTTGATGACTCGCCGTAGGTGAGCTGTCGGTCGGGGAAAATCTCGCGTGAGGTGACTTCGCGCACATAGGGGTTAGACAGCTGCTTGAGGTCGCTGCGTATATATCCGGGGCAGAGAGACGAATTGCGCTGTGTGAAGAGTCGGTCGATGGTATACCAGTTGAGCAGCGCGCGGTTCTTGCCGTAGTCGGGATTGTCAGATAGTGCCGCTTCAGGGAATAGTGCCCCGGGGCCGCTCTCGTAGGGGGTGGAGGCAAGAAACCATGAGTAGGGTGAGCGCAGGTCTATGCCGGTCTGGCTCGACTCGAAATCGTCTATAAACGAGCTCCCTTTGTCTGACCCTGTCTTCTGTGAGGCGGGCATCAGGCGGGCCACTTCGCCCACCACACTGATGCGTGATGGGGCTACCGCGTTGACGGTCGGTATCTTGTTGAGAAGCGTGTTGAGCCAGGGCAGCTCCGAGTTGTAGGCGAGATTAAGCCCCAGCATGGTATTGTTGACGGTCTCATTGCCGATATTAACCTTCTCGGTGAGGGCTTTTTCGGAGTAATGGAGCATGGTGGCCCCGAAATTGAGCTTGCTGTTGAGACGGTAGTTGAGGTCAAGGCCGAGGAGGGTCTTGCGCTGGGTGCTGAAGAGCGACTGGTTTTCGAGAGTCACCGATATGCTCTGGCCGGAGTCGATGATGCTCTGGTTGGTGATGGTGACTATACCCATGGCATAGTCCACGGTGTAGTCGCTGTTCTCGTTGAGCCGCACGCCACCAGCCATGACCACCACCGAACCCCGCGGCACATTCATGGCGTTAAGACGAATCTGCGAACCGCTCGAAGCCTGATACTCCCCGGTGAGGATGAATTTGTTCTTGTCGGCAAACTGCCGCGCCACCACAATCGTGGAGTCGTACAGTTCCTGGTACACGTACTTCTCGGCAATCGCCGGATTATTGATTTTCTTGGCAAGATGGCTGCCAAACGGTTCCACCACCGGAAATATCACTTTTCCCTGCGACGGCTGGATTGTGTAACCCTCTATGAAGTCGAAAAATCCATCGGGATTGGACTCCTCGTTGGAGTCGATGCGGTCAAGGTTCATAACCTGAAGAAGCGGCATTTCAGTCAGCCCCGGCACGGGAAGGAAATTAATCATAGTGCCGGTGGTGTCGCTCAAATACTTTATATTCAGGCGGAAATTCGATTTGTTCACCTGGTAGGCACCGAGCGAATACACATTTTTCATCATGAGCTTCCACACCGGGAAATGAGGCGACACTGTGGTGCCTTTAAGCATCTTCACGTAAAGCGACTGGTCGGACGAAGTGATATCCGATGAAAATTCCCCCACCTGGTACACCTGTCCCTGATAAGTGTACTCGTAAGCCACTGACAGCACTTCGTCGGCATTCAACGCCGAACGCAGAGAGATGTAACCGAGGGTGGAATTAAGCGTATATTCCGATGACGAAAGTAGTCTTGCGCTCTCGACCTTTTCATAGTCGATACCGCCCTCCACGCCGTAAGCCTGCAATGGCTGTAGCACCTGAGTTACGGAGTTGATGTACCGGGCACCGGGATATTCGTTCTTAAGCACCGATATAAGGTTGTTGGAGTTATTAGCCGGCACTTGGAGCGACGCATTGGGTGTCCAATAGTCATCGGCAAGCACTCGGTTCTCGCCTATATCCATGAACGACACGAGGTTACGCGACTGATTGTAATTGCCGCTCTTGTTAGTCACCCACACCTCTATACGGGTGATTTTCACTCCTGAACTCACATAGGGAAGCCGTGAAGCGAAAGTGTCGTAATTGTCACGGAAGAAATGGCTGAGGAAAAAGTGCCGGTTCTGGTCATACTCATCGGCATTGATGGAAAATTTGGTGGTCTGCACGCCGCCCTTGGTGCTCACCGTCTGTGACTCGCTGTTCTGCTGTGAGATAAGCGTGGTAGCGGTGAGTTTTCCGAACTGCAGCTGCGACTTAATACCGAACAACGCCGTACCGCCGCGTATCAGCGACGACCCGGTGGTCATGCTCACGTTACCAGCCTCGATGCTCTTCACAATGTCGTCCTCTTCGCCCTGATACTGCAGTTTGATATTTTTGGAGTCAAAGTCGAAAGTAGCGTCAGTGTTGTAGGACATGTTGAATTTCATGCGGTTACCCACCGATGCGTTCACCGTAGCCTGTATCTTCTGGTCAAAATCGAAATAGGTTTTGCGCCGTGCCGACAGGGACAATGCCGGATTGTCCGACTTATTGCTTTTTATGCCGGTCGACACCTGCACTGAGCCTTGTGTGCGCAGTTGCACGCCGCCGGGACCGAAAATCTTCTCCAGCGGACCAAGGGCAAAATTCATGTCGAGCACATTGAACGGCTCCTTGTCCTTTGCGCCGCCGGCAAGTTCGGAATTGCGCCGGTTGAAATACTTGTACATGGACTTGCGCAGCTCCATGTTGTTGTACTGCTCGGCTGTGAGGATGAAGGGGGTTGAAATTTCATAATCCCCTATCATGGTGCGGATTATGTAGCATCCTGTTGCTGCGTCATACTGAGCCTCGGTGCGAACATTGGACGGCGTGGCAAGGTCAGCGGCAAATTCCTGCTTGGCAAGCGATTCATAGTCAGGCGGATAAGTGGGCGCAACCGGATATTTCAGCGGTATGGAATCCTGCGCTGCGGGGGCTGAGGATTGAGCAAAAGCATCTATGCCAGCCATTATGCCGCACATGAGGCACAACAGTTTGACAATAAACCTTTTATATATTATTATATTACATTTCTTACCCATTGCACAGCGGATTCTATTCCACTCTCCGCCATGCAGTCAGGAACGATTGAGGTATCAAAGCATGGCAAGTGCCTGCTTCACAGCCCTTTCCACTTTTAGTGCAGGGTCCTTATCGAACAGCTTTTTAAGGACTTTCTGGGACTGTGGACGCGCGAATCCAAGCATGAGCAACGCAGCCAAAGCCTCCTCGTAAGCCTCCGAACTGAATGACGGCTGAATAGTTAACGTTTCTTCAGTGACTTTTATTTTATCTTTAAGGTCCACAATGATTCTTTGTGCCGTTTTTACCCCTATTCCTTTCACATTTTTAAGCTTTCCATAGTCGCCTTGCATTATCACCTGTTCAAGGTCAGCCGGAGAAATCGACGACAAAATCACCCGGGCGGTGTTGGCTCCTACGCCCGACACCCCTATGAGAAGCCTGAACAATTCGCGTTCACGCTCATCACTGAACCCGTACAGCGCATGAGTGTCCTCCCTTATCACCTCGTGGATAAGCAGCTTCACCTGCCGCTGACCCTCCAAGGCGGTATAAGTGGAAAGGGATATACTTGCTATATACCCTATCCCGGCTGTTTCCACTATTGCGTCAGTAGGCGTTAGTCCGGTCAATTCTCCCTTTATATATTCAATCATTGTAACGAATTTTGATGCAAAGTTACATAAAAAAGAGGATTTTTGCGTAACTTTGCGACAATATTAGAACTGATTTAAACAAGAGTCTCATGGAAACAAAAGACCAACTTATAGACGAGCTTTTGACCTTGGCGTTTGCCGAGGATGTGGGCGACGGCGACCACACTACACTCAGCACAATTCCTGCCGACGAAGAAGGCAAGCAACACCTTATAGTAAAGGAAGAAGGAATACTTGCCGGAGTGGAAATAGCACGTAAAGTGTTCGACAAATTCGATCCCTCGCTTGAAATGACAGTGTTCATCGAGGACGGAGCACATGTGAAACCGGGCGACATAGCTTTTGAAGTAAAAGGAAAAGTACGCTCACTGCTCCAGACCGAGCGCATCATGCTCAACATCATGCAGCGCATGAGCGGTATAGCCACCACCACCGCACGCTATCAAGAACGCCTGAAAGGACTTAAGACAAAGGTGCTCGACACCCGCAAGACCACTCCCGGAATGCGTATGCTCGAAAAAGAGGCAGTGCGCATAGGCGGCGGAATGAATCACCGCATAGGACTGTTTGACATGATTCTGATAAAGGACAATCATGTGGACTTCGCAGGCGGAATAAAAGAAGCACTCCAGGCGGCGAAAAAATACCTGAAGGAGCACAACAAGGACCTCAAAATAGAGATAGAGGTGAGAAACTCCGACGAGATAGCGCAAGCCCTCGAAGAAGGAGCTGACCGCATAATGCTCGACAACTTCACCCCGGAACGCACACGCGAAGCAGTGAAGCAGATAAACGGAGCCTGCGAGATAGAATCATCGGGAGGCATCACTTACGATACCCTGCGTGACTACGCCGAGTGCGGAGTGAACTTCATATCGGTGGGAGCCTTGACCCACTCGGTCAAAGGCCTCGACATGAGTTTCAAAGCTTGTTGACGCTTTCGTAAAGCTCAATCATACGCTCGACACCAAAGCCCGCCAGACTGTCAATCAGGAGGTGGGCTTTTCCTTTAAGCCTCTCCTCGGGAAGAGTCGTGGTAAGCCCCACCACCACGGCACCTGATGACATCCCGGCTTGAAGCCCCGACAATGAGTCCTCAAACACAAAACAGTTCTCGGGACGGCGATTTATGCGGGACGCGGCAAGAAGATACCCTTCGGGGTCAGGCTTGGAACGGCTGACATCGGACCCCGTGATGATAGCGTCGAAATAGCCGGCAAGGTGAGGATGCTGCGAGTAAAGCCGCTGCATCTTGTTTTCGCTGCTGCTGGTGACTATCACAGCCGGAATACCGGTGCCGCGCAGTTCCTCAAGAAGCTCTATCACGCCATCGCAGATGGGATATTCCATATTGGCTTCAAACTCGTTAAGGCGTTTCAACGCATCGGCGGAATCCTCGGGAGCGGGAAAATAGGTGGACAGAATCTTCTCGATGGTGCTCCCCTTTATCTTAAGGGCAAAGTCCTCCTCAAGCCCGTAAAGGCTCCCCAGTTCCGAGTAGAAACGGGTGTAAATGCGCTCACTGTCAATCAATACTCCATCCAGGTCGAATAAAGCTCCAAACTCTCTCATAATTCTATTTACTGAAATTTTTCAGCAAAAATAACACTTTAAACGAGCATTCACATTCTTAAAAATGTTAATTTTGTAGAATATATCCTATAGATTATGGCACAACAAAGTAATCCAACCACGTTAGGGACTCTTTCTATCAACAAGTTACTGGTCCAGTATTCAGTCCCGGCTATCATAGCGAGCGTGGCTACGTCACTATACAACATCATCGACAGCATTTTCATAGGACAGGGTGTGGGCCCGATGGCTATAGCCGGACTCGCCATCACCTTCCCGCTCATGAACCTTGTGATAGGATTCTGTACGCTGATTGCGGTGGGCGGCGCAACCATCAGTTCCATCTTCATGGGACAGAAGAACCTGTCAAGAGCCACTGACACTGTAAACAATGTGCTTGTGTTCTGCCTTATCCACTCGGTGGTGTTCGGAGGACTCACGCTGATATTCCTCGACGAGATACTTTATTTCTTCGGAGCTACTGACGAAACCATCACCTACGCGCGTGAATTTATGAGGGTAATCCTTATAGGAACTCCCATTTCCTATGTGTTCATAGGGCTTAACAACCTCATGCGAGCAACCGGCTACCCCAAGAAAGCCATGATTTCGGCTCTGCTGTCAGTCGCCGCCAATCTCGTGCTTGCGCCTATATTCATCTTTAAGCTCAAATGGGGCATTCAGGGCGCGGCGATAGCCACCATATGCGGTCAGTTTGTCGCGTTTATATGGGTACTTTATCACTTTATGTCCAAGAGCAGCTACGTCCACTTCGAGCGGCACAACCGGTTGTTCACACCTTCTATAATAAGGCGAATCTACGCCATCGGGCTATCCCCGTTCCTCATGAACCTGTGCGCCTGCCTTGTGGTGGTGTTCATCAACAAGGCGTTGCTCGACACCGCCGGCAGCAACGGCAACCTCGCCGTGGGAGCCTACGGCATCCTTAACCGCACTACCATGGTATTTGTGATGATAGTGTTTGGTGTCACCCAGGGTATGCAGCCCATCCTTGGCTACAACTTCGGAGCCGGTCAGTGGCACCGAGTGAAAGCCACCTTATATAAAGGCATATGGCTGGGAGTGGGCATCACCACTTTCGGATTTATCGTCACAGAGTCATTCCCTGCCACGATATCCCGCATGTTCACCACCGATGAACACCTTATAGAGATAGCCAAGCACGGCTTCCGCATCTTTTTCCTTTTCTACCCCGTGGTGGGATGCCAGATAGTGATTCAGAACTTCTTCCAGTCCATAGGGAAACCCAAACTCTCCATATTCCTGTCATTGACGCGCCAATTGCTGTTTCTGCTTCCGTTCCTCATCATCCTGCCTAAAATCTACGGCGTGGACGGTGTGTGGGCAAGCATGTGCGGCTCTGACCTCATAGCGTTCTTTGTAGCTATAGTGACGCTCATCATAGTCATGCATCGCCTCAACAAGCATTTCTCCTCGTTAACCCCAATCAGTAACCCCGTTCAAGCCCAAGTAAAAAAATGATTACCGACATAAACCTACGTGTGACACCCAAAGAAAGCGCTGACCTCGACCTGCTCACTCAGTTCGGGGCGCGTCAGGAAAGACTCGACAGCAAGTCAGTGACAGGAGCGCGCATCATCAAACGCTCCATCGATGCCCGGCAGCGCAATGTCATGGTCAACATCACCCTGCGCATTTATTCCGGTCAGTCGCCGGAAGAGGATGCCTTTGTGCCTGTGCGATACTCTCCCGTGACAACAGGGAAACAGGCTATAGTTGTGGGAGCCGGTCCTGCCGGACTGTTTGCCGCGCTTCACCTGATTGAGCTTGGCATAAAGCCGGTGGTGCTTGAACGCGGAAAGGACGTGGACAGCCGCCGCAAGGACATGGCGGCGATAGCCCGTGAAGGCGTAGTGAATCCTGACTCCAACTACTGCTTCGGCGAAGGGGGCGCAGGAGCTTATTCCGACGGAAAACTTTACACCCGCAGCAAGAAAAGAGGATCAGTGGAAAAGATTCTCAAAATATTCCATCAGCACGGAGCCAACGGCAACATCCTTGTCGACGCACATCCCCACATAGGATCCGACCGACTTCCGGCGGTCATAAAAGCAATGCGCGAAACCATCATCCGCAACGGAGGCGAGGTGCATTTCGGCACAAGAATGACCGACCTTATGGTAAAGGACGGAACTGTGACAGGAGTGATAACCGATGACACCCGCACATGGGAAGGACCCGTGATTCTCGCCACCGGACACTCGGCGCGCGATGTTTACCATCTGCTCCACGACAAGGGCATAGCTCTTGAAGCGAAAGGGATAGCCGTGGGAGTGCGCCTGGAGCATCCACAACGCCTTGTGGATTCCATTCAGTACCATTCGCCGCAGGGACGAGGCAAGTATCTGCCCCCGGCTGAATACTCCATGCTCACCCGTGTGGACGGAAGAGCCGTCTACTCGTTCTGCATGTGCCCCGGAGGAATCATCATTCCGGCGGCAAGCGCGCCCGGGCAACTGGTGGTAAACGGC
>DAAL01000114.1 GCA_001701065.1 Bacteroidales bacterium GP4 | reverse complement strand
GTCCCGGACTCGGCACTATACAGCCTCGCTCTGGGGGGTGATGGGATAACCGAAATAACCGTCGGCTCCGTAGCGTATGGCGGCATGGGCTATAGCTTCATTGCCTTTCATTAATCTTGCTTCTTCCTTCATTGTCGATGTTTTACTTTTGAATCAATCGATACACTTCAATACACCCGTCGGGGCACACTATGGCGCAACTTGAGCATCCTATGCACTTATCGGGCTGAGCCATATAAGCGAAATGGTACCCCCTGTCGTTTACTTCCATTGACTGCAGCGAAAGANNTGTCAGTGGGACAAGCCATGACACACAACTCACATCCCTTGCATCTTTCGGCATCAATATCTACCGATCCTATTACTTTGGGCATAACAAAATAACTATTAAAATTCTGTCAGTTAATTTTTACATGGCAAATATACGCATAATTTCCCATGCGAAACAAATTTTAACAAAACCTTAACCATTGGCACATTTAGCCCCAAAATGTGCCATTTTGTCCCTTAATTATTTTACAATAAGTACCTAAAACTTGTAAGCGCACCCTATGAAACCATTGTGCGTGATGTAATTGTCATCATCGGGCAGTCCGTTCTCGTTGAACGGTCGACCGGAATAAAGGCTGAAATTGGACACTCCGTACCCTATCGTAAGCACCAGCCGGTCAAGCTGCAGATTAACGCCGCCCTTCAGGTCCCAGCGTATCCACTCGGCGTTGTGGCTCCCTCTGGCTCCGGGCGAAAGGACAAAGCCCGGTTCGGCAAACAGGTAAATCCCTCCGTTTTGGCTTTTCAGATTTATAAGCTGCGGACTGCGGAGCACAATCGCCGGATTGAACTTAAACCTGACGGTATAATCGTTGTCGTCATCGTCGTCCCAGTAATCATCCCGGTCGTCATCGCCCCAGCTCAGGTCCCAGTCCTCCATGCTCGTTAATTCGCCGGCAAACCCTATAGCCGCCTTGAAGCCCACATACTGCACAGGAAAATACACAACTCCGAAATTAGCTTCATAGCCATCGTTGTTGAGTCCGGCTGTAATAACACCCTCCAAGTGGAAAGTGCCCTCATCGCAGCGCAACGACTGTGCCGACGCGCCCGCGCATCCCGCCGACAACATAAACGCAGCAGCCGCTGCCCGGCTCCACCGCTTAGTCATAGCTAAACACTTCCCTGCCATTTTTCCCAAATCCTGAAACATAGCTTACAAAAAACATAATTTCCGGCAAATTTATCTCTTATTTTTCTAACAGCAACAACCAAATCCCACTTTAATGCACAAATTCCCCCCAAAATTCCAAAAACCGCAGCTAATTATTTTTCAATTTTCCATTCACCTCCTTTATCGGGACCTACACGGTGAAGAATCCCTTCCGCCTTAAGATTAGCAAGATGACGCTGAATGCCTTTGACAGAGATACCGATTTCATCTGTTAATTAATAGTTTTCATACTACAAAATCAGCATTTTCTTACTACATATTATCAATATCTACCTACATTTATTTAACTAATGCTTTACAAAAACTAAGCTACCCCCATCATAGGAGTCAAATATAAAATCAGCTAATTCTATAATTTTAATTTCAATTTTAGAATACATTAGTCCATTTTGACCATCAAAACCATAAAAATACCATTTTTAATTTGCAGCTTTGGCATAAAATGACTAATTTAGTAGACAAACAAAAGGCCTCAGCTTGTGAAAGTTGAGGCCTCTACTTGGTTTTTGAGGGCAGTTTTGCAACACCCTAAGAAATACTATCAGCCACTTGATTTAGCGGATTACAATTTTTTTGGATATGCCGTTACTTATTACGATATAGGTACCAAGGGTAAGATTTTCTTCGGCTACTTTTACGCCTTGCAGGTTATAGTAGACGCGATTGCTATCTTCGTCGATAGAGATATTGTCAACAGCGGCGGCATCTTTGTCGATTATGGCAGTGTATGACGCCGATAGATTGCCATTGTCACCTATTGCGGTTGCCATGATCTCGACCGTGCCCTCTTCTACCAATGGGTAAACTTTACCATCTTTAGTTACTGTGGCTATCTCAGGATCACTGCTTTGCCATGAAACCGGCAGGATTGTGCTTCCCTCGGGATAAAATTCTACCGGCTGATAGTAAAACTCAAAAGGCTTTATGCGTATCTGGGGATGCTTAAATCCAATCGATACAGGATAGTCCGGATCGGGATTTTGGAACACATACACTTTGTAATATGTATCAAACGAATATTTATCTCCATATACAGCCCGCACTGTGAATAGATATATCGGAAGATGGTTATTATAATCATAACTGTCTAAACTATTCATAGTAAAGATTACAGTATCTTCGCCATCATATTCGAAACTAAAATCCGTATTAGCTCTATCTACATAAACACTTTTAAATAAAGCATCCTCGGGGAATATTTTAAAGGAAAGTCTGGTTGGCTTCCCTACCGTAGCATAGAATGCAGTACGCTCGCCAGCAATTTCTCCATCAAAAAAATTTTCGGTCTCAAAGCCTGTCAAATCTGGTTCTATGCGATTTACCACTTCGAAGTCCCATATTTTATACCCTTTACACTTATCTCCAAAAGTCTCAAGCGCTGTTTGCATCTCATTTTGAGGGACATGAAGCACTACATTTGTCAAATCTACATCACTCTGATAGCCGTACATTATATTATACACTGATACTGTATACAATTCTTCTATCTTCGGAGGAAGGCTCTCGACACGGCAACTCGGAGGAACAATCAGCGACTTTATGGCATCACATCCTTCAAAAGCGGCACGGATAATGGCACAGTCCCCTACTGTGGGTAATTTGACATCGCTCAGATTTTTACAACCGCCAAAAGCGCCATAGCCAATTTCCCGAATTCGTGTTTGAGACAAATCCAGTGAAAGAATGCCCGTACCGTGGAAGGCATAAGAATCGATATACTGCAGCATGTCAGGGAAGTTTACCCCCGTCAACTGTCCATTATCGTAGAATGCACGCTCGCCGATTCTTCTAACCGGCAGCTCTTGACCGTTGTAAGATACAGAAGCAGGAATCGTCAAAATTCCTTCGATTTTTCCGTTAGCCTTTTTTACCGTAAGTGTTTTTCTCGGATTTAACGGATTTGGCTCCGGATTCTCGTTGACCTCGTAGATGAGTCCGTCACATTCGAACTCCTCGGCTTTTACAATGCTCACTGCGAGCATTACTGCCAATAGTAATAAAATTCTGTTCATTGTATAAAGTTGTAATTATCTGTAGTTGAATATGCTTTTTACTTCCTGCACCTGAGCCCTGATACCATCGTTATCAGGAAATATCGTGAATCTGTCCACACTTAACTGTCGGAGGTGAATCCGCATGGATTCTTTACTGTCTCCAGGGATAATAAATGGCGACATAAGCGCATCCTCATATTCTGAAAACTTGTGGAGAGGAAGATATGTCTCCGGAGCAAATGCTTGGTTGTCACCATCGCCCCACATCACGAAACAGCCTTGCTGTGAGACAACTCTATCGACCATGTAACGACCTACAAATGGGATTGGGACTCGAAGTGCATCTTTATCGATAGAATATCCATATTTCTTTTCGATATATTTGCTGACATTATCAAAACTCCATTTTTGGGCAAGCAACATCCGGGTCTCTTTAAGTATATCCATCAGTTCAGGGTGATAGTCAAGCTTTGTGACAATATTTTTATAAGCCACCCATGGATTTAGAGCAAAGACCTTACCATCCTTTTCCTTGCCGGAGTCAGCATCTTTATCGCTCATACATGCAAAATAGAGAGCGACCAATGGCGATAGCGACCAATCGAGCAGCCTTGTAGGTATACCGAAATGCTGCATCTCCACAAGCATATTCTCAATTTTGCCCCGATAATCCATGTCGCTTACTGACACCTGCTTGAAATCAAGTATCAATTCCCGCTCTTTGGGGCGTAATCCATTGTTGTCCGTTCGTAACGCAGCCGGAAGTAATTCCCGGTTCTTGTCCGCATGCCCTCGAAAGAATAGTTTCTTCCGGTTTGCCGGCCAATAGTCATAGCAACGAACTACAAAATCAAGGTAATCTTTCAATAAATACAGTGACATTTAACAATCTTGCCGCGGTCATCCTCTCGTTGGCGATAATAATTGGTTTATACGAGAAAAGCGTAGGAATCTGTATCTGTTACCGTCCTACTCTCTGAGGCTTCTCGCATTGCCCATCAATAGTCAGACGGCAACGAAGAAGCCCACGCTTATATATGTAATCAATGCCTCCGGCTCTATTTCTCCCGAAATATCGTGCCGGATGCAGGATAATCACATATCTACGGGCATCTACCGTTGCTCAATCCCTGACTATTGATTGAAATTTTGCGAGAATTTCAGAGAGTCAAGAATCAGCGCGGATAAACGCTATTCATTATGTAAACTGCGGCGCGCATCCGTTGAATTCTGGCGGGATTGACCCCGTGCACAGACAGCGGCGCGGCTGCATTGGCAAAGATAATGCATAATTTATAAAAATGCAACACTATATGCTGCAAAACATATTTCGAAAGTTTACTGCTTTTTTCAGCCGATTTCTTGTAAGCCGTTGAGATTAAATTAGTAACTTTGTAGCTTAAATATCGAAGTTGTAACGATTATGAACGCAGATTCTTGTAATTGCAACCAAGCCGGGAATGCGACCGTCGACTACAAAGATGCCATTCTCAAGCTCAAAGAGGAGAAGAACGCAGTAATTCTTGCTCACTATTACCAAAAAGGCGAAATTCAGGACATTGCCGATTTCATCGGCGACAGCCTTGCACTTGCGCAGATAGCCTCAAAGCTGTCCCAGCCCATCATTGTGCTGTGCGGTGTCAATTTCATGGGAGAGACCGCCAAAATCCTTTGCCCCGACAAGAAAGTGCTCATCCCTGACCTTGACGCAGGATGTTCGCTTGCCGACAGTTGCCCCGCCGAGGAATTTGAAGCTTTTATAAAAGCCCATCCCGGACACACCGTGATAAGTTATGTCAACACTTCCGCCGAAGTAAAAGCACTCTCCGATGTGCTTGTCACCTCAAGCAACGCGCGCCAGATTGTAGAAAGTTTTCCTGAGGAAACACCCATAATCTTCGGACCCGACCGCAACCTCGGAAGCTACATCAACTCCACCACAGGCAGAGAAATGATACTCTGGAACGGCGCATGCCACGTGCATGAACAGTTCTCCATCGAAAAACTTGTGGAACTGAAAAAGCAGTATCCGCAAGCCAAGGTGCTTGCCCATCCCGAATGCAAAAAGCAGTTGCTGATACTCGCCGACAAAGTAGGCTCAACAGCCGCATTGCTGAAATACGCCGTGGAAAGCGATGCCGAGCAGTTCCTTGTGGCGACCGAAAGCGGCATTCTTCACGAAATGCAGAAAAAATGCCCTCAAAAGGAATTCATACCCGTGCCTCCCAATGACTCCACCTGCGCCTGCAACGACTGTTCCTTCATGAAGCTTAATACCATGAAGAAGCTCTACGAATGCCTACGCGACGAGACCCCCGAAGTGCACGTGGACGAGAAAGTGGCTGAAAAAGCCCGTCGACCCATAGAAAGGATGCTCGACATAAGCGCAAAACTCGGCATTTAATGCCCCTGAATATAACTCGATTATCAATTTCACTACATCATAGAACAATGGAATACAACCACAGAGAGATAGAAAGCCGTTGGCAACAATATTGGAAAGACAACAATGTGTACAAGGCTGAGATTGACCCCTCACGCCCTAAATATTACGTGCTCGACATGTTCCCTTACCCCTCAGGTGCGGGACTGCATGTGGGACACCCGCTCGGATACATAGCCAGCGACATTTTCTCACGCTATAAACGCCTGCAGGGATTCAACGTGCTGCATCCCATGGGATATGACGCTTACGGACTACCCGCCGAACAATACGCAATCCAGACCGGTCAACACCCCGAAGTGACCACCAAGGAAAACATCGCACGCTACCGTAACCAGCTTGACAAGATAGGTTTCTGCTACGACTGGAGCCGAGAGATAAAGACCTGCGATCCCGAATACTACAAGTGGACACAATGGGCGTTCATGCAGATGTTCAACAGCTATTATGACACAGCCGAGCAGAAAGCGCGTCCCATCAGTGAGCTTGTGGCGCATTTCGCTAAAGAAGGCTCCAAAGGCATCCACGCCGCCGCAGGAAAAGAACTCTCCTTCACCGCCGACGAGTGGAACAACTATTCCGAAAAGGAAAAGAACGATGTGCTGATGAACTACCGCATAGCTTACCTCGGCAACACCATGGTAAACTGGTGTCCTAAACTCGGAACCGTGCTTGCCAATGACGAAGTGAGCGAAGGCGTGTCAATACGCGGAGGCTACCCCGTGGAACAGAAACTTATGTACCAATGGTGTCTGCGTGTGTCGGCTTACGCACAACGTCTTCTCGACGGACTCGACCGCATCGACTGGACCGACTCGCTTAAAGAGACCCAGCGCAACTGGATAGGACGTTCCGAAGGTGCCGAAATGCGATTCAAAATAGCTGACAGCGATGTCGACCTCGAAATATTCACCACCCGCGCCGACACCGTTTTCGGTGTCACCTTCATGGTGCTTGCACCTGAAAGCGCTTACGTGAAAATGATTACTACCCCTGAACAGAAGGCCGCTGTTGAAGCTTACCTGGACGAGGTTAAGCACAAGACCGAGCGTGAACGCATGATCGAAAAGAATGTTTCGGGCGTGTTCACCGGTGCCTATGCCATCAATCCTCTTACTGGCAAACCCATTCCCGTGTGGGTGAGCGACTACGTGCTTGCAGGCTACGGTACGGGGGCCATCATGGCGGTTCCTGCCCACGATTCACGCGACTATGCATTTGCAAAGAAATTCAATCTCCCGATTATCCCGCTCATCGAGGGTGCAGACGTGTCGAAGGAAAGTTTCGACGCCAAGGAAGGTATCGTTTGCAATTCATGCGGACCGGATCTGGACCTCAACGGAATGACCGTAAAGGAAGCAATAGCCAAGACAAAACAGCATATCTCGGAAAAAGGAATCGGACGCGTCAAGATCAACTACCGCCTGCGCGACGCGATCTTCTCCCGCCAGCGCTATTGGGGTGAGCCGTTCCCTGTCTACTACAAG
>DAAL01000126.1 GCA_001701065.1 Bacteroidales bacterium GP4 | reverse complement strand
TCTTTTCAGTAAGCGACGCGTAGGACTTGTTGTTGCGCTCGGTGGTGGTGATGTAATGGGTGAGGGTGTCCTCCTCTTTTGGGGGACAATTGCGTGTAATAGCCCAATAAGTTTTTTCGACTTCGCCTTTGCGGAACATCTCGTTCATGCGCGCAAGTGCCTTGGAGGTCTTGGCGAATACCACAAGTCCGCCCACAGGACGGTCAAGGCGGTGCACGACACCGCAGAATACATTGCCGGGCTTATTGTACTTCTCTTTTAGCCACTCCTTGAGTTCGTCCACAAGCGGACGGTCGCCTGTTTTGTCGCCTTGCACTATTTCTCCGGGGGCTTTGTTCACAACCAGCAGGTGGTTGTCCTCATACACTACTTCCATGTGAAAACTTTTAAATGCAAAATCCTCCGCGGAGAATTCCGCGGGGGATTTTGACTTTAATTATGAAGAAAAATGAATTGCCGTTAGTCAATGCCGAGGTCTTTCTTGATGGCTTCTATCTTAGCATCGGCATCCTTGTTAGCCTGAGCGTAGTCAGCGGGTGATTCCATCTTGCCTTTAACCTCGATGTAGAACTTGATTTTTGGTTCGGTTCCGGAAGGACGAACAGAAATCTTGGTTCCATCCTCAGTGAAGTACTGAAGTACATTGCTGGTTGTGGGCATGTCCATCTTGGTGACTTTGCCGGTCTTTATTTCGGTCATGTTAAGGTCGGCATAGTCCTTTACCAATACTACATCGCTTCCTGCAAGCTGCTTGGGCGGATTCTGACGGAATTCCTTCATGATGGCAACAATCTCCTCAGCGCCTGACTTGCCTTTTCTTACAAGCGAGATGCCTGCTTCATGAGAGTAGCCGTACTTAACGTAGATGTCCTGAAGCATCTGGAGGAAGTTCATGTTCTTAGTCTTAGCCCATGCAAGAGCCTCAGCCATCAATGAAATAGCCGATACTGCGTCTTTGTCGCGGCAGAAGTCCTCAGCGAGGAATCCGTAACTTTCTTCACCGCCGCCGAGGTAGCGACCTATGCCTTCGTTTTCACGGATTACGGCTGCAATCCACTTGAATCCGGTGTAGCAGTCATACATCTTGAATCCGTTGGCATCGGCGATAGACTTGATGGTCTCGGTGGTCACGATGGTCTTTACGATATACTCCTTGCCTGTGATCTTGCCGAGTTCCTTGTTGCGGGTCATGATGTAGTTGAGAAGAATCATGACTATCTGGTTACCGTTGATGAGCACATACTCGCCGTTGTCATCACGGAGCACGCAGCCTATGCGGTCAGCGTCAGGGTCGGAAGCAAGGATGAGGTCAGCTCCCACTTCTTTGGCGCGGGCTATAGCCATTGCCATTGCCGGCGGATTCTCGGGGTTGGGTGATTCCACTGTGGGGAAGTCGCCGCTTGTAACGTCCTGTTCAGGCACGTTGATGATATTGGTGAATCCGTAGTTGCGGAGTGACTGGGGGATGAGTTTCACGCCTGTGCCGTGGATGGGGGTGTAGACAATCTTAAGGTCGTGATACTGTTTTACTGCATCGGGGCTAAGCTGAAGACCTTTGATGTCAGCGAGGAACTGATTGTCCATCTCTTCGCCGATAATCTGGATTTTGGACTTGTCGCCTTCAAATTTCACATCCTTCACTGACTTGATTTGTCCTACATAGTCGATGATGTTGGTGTCGTGAGGAGCGATAATCTGCGCGCCGTCGGACCAGTAAGCTTTGTATCCGTTGTATTCTTTAGGATTGTGTGACGCTGTGATGTTTACACCGCTCTGGCATCCGAGCTTGCGTATAGCGTAAGAAACTTCGGGGGTAGGGCGGAAGCTGTCGAAAAGATATACCTTGATTCCGTTGGCGGAGAATATATCAGCTGTTATCTCAGCGAATTTACGGCTGTTGTTACGAACGTCGTGACCCACGACCACTGATATTTCGGGCAGATCCTTGAATGCGACTTTAAGGTAATTGGCGAGACCTTGTGTTGCCATTCCCACTGTGTACTTGTTCATGCGGTTGCTTCCTGCGCCCATGATACCGCGCAGACCGCCTGTACCGAATTCCAAGTCGCGGTAGAAAGAGTCGATCAACTCGCTCTTGTCCTCAGCGTCAAGCATCCGGCGTACTTCTACTTTAGTTTCTTCGTCGTATCCGTCACCAAGCCAGGACTGAGCCTTTTCAGTGACAACTTTCAATAAATCGTCATTTTCCATAATTTAAATTTTGGTTATTGGTTAATTTTTTATTTCTAAGGCAAAGATAACTCTTTGATATTACAAAAGCAACGGGAATGCCAAGTATTTTTTGACATTCCCGTTTAATTTTTGCAAAATGTACATTTTGTGATGTGTCACCAGTTGAATGAGCCGTTATATTCCGATGTGTTGCCGGCTTTGTCGGTCACTGTGAATTTAATGTCGTGCTTCTTTCCTTTGTCCCATCTTGACGGGTCCATCATGAAGTCCACTCTTCCGGTCTTTGCGTCAAGCTCGAACAGTGCAAAGCTTCCGTCGATTTCGCCGCGGTAGGACTTGATGCCGCTGTCAGCGTCGCTTATCGAGAAGCTGATTTTTCCGCTGTTCCATGCGGCAGGCTTCAACGGCTTTATGACGGGAGCCACGTCGTCAAGCACTACGGTAAATGTGCCTAATGAACTCGGCTTTCCCACGATGTGACCGTCAGAGTAATGGGAATCCACTCCCGACTTGCGGTTGTTGCGAAGGCGCATGAGGTAATATCCACCTTTATGCGGCAGTGAATCGGAAGGGACATCGATGGTCACTTTGTATTCTTTGCTGACCGGGATCGCCGGATTACCGATTATATATATGGGGGTGGCATAGGGGGAATCGTCGTTGACTTTTAGCGTGAGGTAGCAATCGTCATAGAATGTCTCAGGCTCAAACTCTACTTTTATTCCGGGTTGAGTGATGGTGTTGTGTCCGCGATAAAGCATTCTGTCCTCTTCGGGTTCCACATCCCGGATGTCAGTCTTTACGCCTTCAATCACGAAGGGGATGCGGTGGGTGTTGCCGTGTTCGTCGGTTACTATCCACATGCACTTGTATTGGCGTTCCTCGTCGATGTTCAGCACTCCATGGTCCACGCCCTGCACCATTCCGTCGAGCGGTTCCGAGTCGGGGATAAGCGTCCACATCATCCACGAGTTGTTGTTGACCACTCCTTCGTAATCCACAAGAGTGTTTATAGCCTTGGAGTTGTCAAGGTCCACGCGGTCGATGATGCGTTCGTAGAATGGTTTTCCGTCCACAAATAGGGTGATGTACTTGATGCCGTATATATTGGATGTGTTGCTCATGCGGTCATAAGCTTTTATCGCCGGTATGATTTTGCCCCATGCCCGGTAAGAGTCGTTGATGTGCCCCGCTGCATGGGTTGTGGGGTGGGTTGAACTGCCGTTGACGCTTCCTTTCCCTTTCACGGGATATAGTGCCACGGCTCTCACCTCAGGAGCTACTTTGTCAGTGATGTGTTTTTTGAAATAGGGGAGCGGGTCGAGCGCATGACCGGTCTTGGTGTCGCGGATGTCGAGATGTAGATGCGGGCCGCCCGATGAACCGGCATTGCCGCTGAGTCCTATCTGTTCGCCTCTTTTCACCGGTATCTGATGCTCCTTGAACGACATGTCGATACTGAATGATTCGTGTTCGTACTGTGACTTGCGCACAGGAGCGTCAATCTTCTTTGAGAATGATTTAAGGTGCCCGTACACTGAGGTCAACCCTGTGGCGGGATGGGTTATGTACACTGCTCGTCCAAAACCGGTGGGTGAAACCACTATGCGTGACACGTAGCCGTCGTCGACGGAGTACACCGGAAGTCCGGTCCTGCCTTGGGTCTTGAAGTCAAGTCCGGAATGAAAATGATTGGGACGCAGTTCCCCGAAATTGCCGCTGAGCGTAAGCGGAATGTTTAGCGGACGGGCAAGCGAGGGGATAGAGTCTTGGGCAAATGCGGTCATCACGCATCCAAGAGTCAAGAGCAGTGTAGAGAATCGTTTTTTCATATTATGTATTTTTAAGAGGGTCGAGGCTGTTATCCTCGACCCTTATAGTTCAGTACTGATTAATAGGAGATGAGCGGCTCAAGCTCTTTTGCCTGGTCGATCATCTTCTGCAGTTCAGCTTCGGACGGAACGCGGTTGCACAGATTCTTTGCATCGTTCACTTCCACGAGCTTGGGCTGAAGGTTGGCTGCCACTCTGTGGCGGAATTCCTTCACGGTGTCCACTCCGGCTGCTTCGAGAAGTTCAGCGAACTGTCCTGCCACGCCTTTTATGCGGAATAAGTCGGCATGGTTAGTCCATTTCAGAATCAATTTCTCGGAGATTCCGGTTTCTTCAGCGAGGGCGGCGCGCCCTGCTTTCTTTGCGCATTTTTCCAACAGATTCTCGGTTGTCTTAATGCCGGCATCCTGGAGCTTCTTTGCGTAAGCTTCACCGATACCTTCTACTTCAATAATTTTGTACGCCATAAGTTAATTAATTAATAGATTAAGGGTAGTTCTATTTCTGAGCCATGAGCAGTTCGCCGGAAGCCACCTGCTGATAAGCGTATACACCGGCTTCGGAAAGTTCCACAGGCATCATAGAGCCGTCAGGCATAATCATGTTGACATGTGTGTCGTCGATGAATGTCATGAATTTGTGGCTTTCGCCTTCGTTGATGCTGTAGCTCCATGCTTGTTCGTCAGTGTCGAAGTCAAGACGCACCACGCTTTTGTCGTTTTCGCTTGTGATGGTGTAGCCTTTGCCGTCACATTCCACAAGGTATTTTCCGTCCTTTCCGTCGATCATAGTCTTTCCGGCAGCGACAGGATTATTTCCGCTCCAGAATTCAATACTGTTTATCACAAGTACATCGGCAAGCATCGATACTTCGTACACCGGAACAATCCAGAATGCGAAGAACACGAGTTCGTTGACAAATTTATTGCCCACTGTCTTGTTCCATGCAAGCAGCTTGTTGGACAAAGCAAAGCTACCGATACATGATGTAGTCAACATTGACACTCCGAGAGTCAAAACCAAAGCCACGGTTAAAATTCTTTTCTTCATTTCTAAGTTGCGTTAAATGATGAATATTATAAGTAATAATTAGCTCGCTTGTTTTCGGGCGACTTCGTAGAAGTCCATAACCTTTTTCACATACCCTGTGGTTTCCAATCCTCTTGCGTAGCCGTACTTGACTACCGGATCGCTGTAATACTCGCGTTTTGATTTCATGAGCATTGCTTTTTCCACGTTGTTGTCCCACACTTGGGGGTTAAGACCCTGTTTTTTAGCGAGGGCTATGGCATCGGTCACATGACCATAGCCGCAATTGTATGCGGCGATTACGAATTTTCGCCGCTCTTTGTCGTCGGGTACATATTTTTTCAGCCAGTTGTTGAGGTCCTTGAGGATTTTTGTGGCTGTTTTTATTCCTGTCTCGGGGTCAGTGACACCTTTGGGCGACGATCCGTAGGAACGCGCTATCTTAGGCATTATCTGCATCAGTCCGCGTGCTCCAGCCCAGGACACCGCATTAGGGTTGAAACGGCTTTCGGCAAATCCTTGCGCGGCAAGCACACGCCAGTCCCAGTCCTTGTCGATGTTGGACGCATACTTCTTGAATAGTTCGTCGTACTGCGATATTTTCCCTTCGGGGAACTTGTAATCGACATCGGGCAGCCCCTTGCTCAGTTCAAAGTAGCGTTTGAGCAGATTGGCTTGCATCTCCTGCGGCTTGCTTTCCTCAAACCATGTGTCGATGGAGTCGGCAAGCCACGGCATCTTGGGCGATACTCCCCATGCCGCGCGTTGAGGGAAACTGATTTCAAGACCTATGTCGAGGGTGTTGTAGTAAGTGCGGTTGAGTTGCGCGATGTCGCTGTCCACTACTGTAAGGGAGATTTTTCCATTTGCAGTCATTTCCAGCAAGTCCTCGGTGATAAGGGTGTCTTTTTCCACTGTGTGGATGTTTATTCCGCCTCCCAGCTCATTGTCAAGATTTTTCAGTCGGTGGTAGTATTTTGACCCTTTCTCCACGTATATGTCGCGTCCGATAAGCTGTGTTATGTCTGTGATTTTGTCTTTGCTGTTTTTAGGCTGAACCAGCACCTGGTTGGTTATCTCCTCGATGCCGGCAGGGATTACCCTGTCACGGTACTCTTTGGTGATGGGGATTTCGTAGGCGGCAACGTCAATCGTGCCGGAGTCGAGCATCTCCTCCAGCGATGACATGTTAGGTGCCACAACGAGGTCCAGAACCATGTGGTGGTCAGCGGCAAATTGACTAATCAGGTCATAATCGTAGCCCATCTTTTCATCACGATATATAAAGTAAGAGGTGGGACTGTAAAGAGTCCCTACTTTCAATGTATCAGGTAGTGTGCCCCAATCAAGATTGGAACTCACAGAAGCATTATTGCTGTCATTTTTGCACGACAGCATGACACATGCCAACACTGATATTGCCCAGTATAGTTTTGCTAATATTCTCATCTCTATAAAGAGAAACAAGAATCAATAGCAAAATGTTCCCTTTTCGGATATAATAGTCAGTCGGTTTATGTCACTTTCCTCTACGCGTCCCACTATTTGAGCGGGGATTCCGAAGGATTCTGAAATCTCGATTACCTTGGATGCATCCTCGGGCGAAAGGTATATTTCCATGCGGTGACCCATGTTGAACACCTTGTACATCTCGCTCCAGTCAGTGCCTGATTCTTTCTGAATCATGTCGAAAAGCGGAGGCACGGGGAAGAGGTTGTCCTTTATCACATGCTTGTTTTCGACGAAGTGCATCACCTTGGTCTGTGCGCCGCCTGAGCAGTGCACCATTCCGTGGATGCTATGGCGCATGGTGTCGAGCAGTTTCTTGATGACGGGCGCATAGGTGCGGGTGGGCGACAGCACAAGTTGTCCGGCGTTAAGGGGAGTGCCGTCGACGGTGTCAAGCAGTTGCTTTGTTCCGGAGTACACAAGTTCGTCGGGCACGGCTGAGTCGAAGCTTTCGGGGTATTTGGCTGCAAGCGCATGGCTGAATACGTCGTGGCGCGCCGAGGTAAGCCCGTTGGAGCCCATTCCGCCGTTGTAGGAGGTCTCGTAGGTGGCTTTGCCGTAGCTTGCAAGTCCCACTATTACGTCGCCGGCAGTTATGTTGGCGTTGTTTATCACGTCGCTGCGCTTCATGCGGCAAGTGACGGTGCTGTCAACGATAATGGTGCGCACGAGGTCACCTACGTCGGCGGTTTCGCCTCCGGTGCCGTAGATGGT
>DAAL01000036.1:9158-12138 GCA_001701065.1 Bacteroidales bacterium GP4 | reverse complement strand
AATCCTGCTTCCCGGCAGCGGAGTAAACCAGGAAAACGCAGCGCATATAATCGCTGCCACAGGATGCGCCGAACTACACGCATCGGCACGTAAAGCGATACCGTCAGCCATGACCTACCGGAACCCCGGCGTGGCAATGGGAGCCGCCGGAAGCGATGAATACGTGCGCCAAGTGACATCGGCGCAGATAGTAGCCAACATAATCGAAGCAATGAACAACACCAACATATAACACACTATGAAACGAATTAAATACTACCTTATACTATCCTTATTGGTATTAACAGTGTCGCCGCAGGCATGGAGCCGGGATGCGGCACGTGTAAAGCATGATTTCGAGTCAAGGAAAGCTCTGGTGGATGAGCCTTCACTCTATAAAGTGTTTGACGGAAACCTGTCGCCTCAACAACGTGCGGCGATGGAGTTCCTCTATGCCTACATGCCGCTGCCTGACCTCACCGACTATTCAGGGAAGTACTTTCTGGAGAATGTGGATGCGGCTTTAAAGGCACGTGAAGAGATGCCGTGGGGCGCGACTGTCCCGGAAAGGGAATGGTACCACTTCGTTCTTCCGGTGAGAGTGAACAATGAGAACCTTGACGGCAGCCGAATGGTATTCTTCGAGGAACTGAAAGAGCGCGTAAAAGGAATGTCAATGACTGACGCAGTGCTTGAAGTGAACCACTGGTGCCATGAAAAGGTAACATATCAGCCATCGGACAGCCGCACAAGTTCACCGCTTGCCAGCATAAAATCAGCTTACGGCAGATGCGGCGAGGAATCCACCTTCACCGTAGCGGCACTAAGGGCGATAGGCATCCCGGCGCGGCAAGTGTACACTCCCCGGTGGGCGCACACTGACGACAACCACGCATGGGTTGAAGCCTGGGTTGACGGCAAATGGCACTTTCTCGGTGCCTGCGAACCGGAAGCCATACTTGATTTAGGATGGTTCAACGCTCCGGCTTCACGGGGAATGCTGATGAACACATTGGCATTCGGATGTTACGATGGTCCCGAACAGCAATTGTCACAGTCCAACTGCTACACCGAGATAAACGTGACATCCAACTATGCGCCTGTCGACACCGTAAAAGTCACTGTGACTGATGCCGGCGGCAAGCCCATAAAAGGCGCAAGAGTGGATTTCCAATTGTACAACTACGCCGAGTTTTACCCAATAGCCGTCATCTACACCGATGCCAACGGCAATGCGGCACTTGTGGCGGGATTGGGCGACCTGCTGCTGTGGGCAAGCGACAAAGGACAGTGGGCGGCAAAGAAATGCACCGTCGGGAAGGACAAGAATGTTACCATAGCCTTTGGCGGCAATCAATTTCCCGGCAATGTAATGACACTTGACGTTGTGCCTCCGGCACAATCATCACAATTGCCTGTAGTTCCTGATGATCTTGCCGCCGCCAACGACCGCAGAAAACAGCAGGAGGATTCACTGCGTAACGCCTACACCGCCACCTTCTTCACTGCCGAGAAAGCGAAAGCCTACGCCGCCGAACATGGTTTCAGCGAAGAGATTGTGCCGTTGCTCGTAGGCTCACGCGGCAACCATGCCACCATAACCGGATTCCTTGAGTCAGTGCAGCCGGAATTCCGTCCGCAAGCCACGGCTCTTCTAAAAGCGATTTCCGACAAAGACCTGCGTGATATAACCGCAGAGGTGCTGACCGACCATTTCAGCACCGCTCCCATGGACGCGCCGCTTTACATTGACTACATCATGAATCCCCGTGTAGCCAATGAAATGCTTACGCCCTACAAAAGCTATTTCCGTGCCGCAATCCCCGACACCATGCGCCGTGCAATGGCTGAAAATCCACGCAAGTGGGTGGAATGGTGCGCCGACAGCATCGCAATCGACACCGGCTGGAATCCGCAGACACTGAGGATGTCGCCTGAATCAGTGTGGCGACACCGCACGACCGATAAAGGCTCACGTGACATATTTTTCGTGGCGGCGGCACGCAGCATGGGCATTCCTGCACGCATTGACCCAGTGACCCAAAAGACACAATATGCCATGTCGACCCACGGCGACTGGATCGATGCCGACTTCACGACTCCGCTTGCCGCCAACGGTGAGCAAGGCGAAATGTCACTCTCCTACTCCCCTGCCGGACGCATAAGCGACCCGGTTTATTACACCCACTTCACCATTTCAAAAATCGTGAACGGAGTTCCACAACTGCTCAACTATCCGGAAGGTGCCACTTGGAAGGATATTTTCAGCACCCCGAAGGCACTTGACAAAGGCAAGTATCTCCTCACCACAGGTCAACGCATGGCATCGGGGGCTGTGCTGGCACAGCTTACATTATTTAATATAGCACCCGGCGAAAGGACCTCGCAGGACCTTACGCTCAGGCAGGATTCAACCGAAATATCAGTGATAGGCAATTTCAACTCCGAAAACCTGTACCACGACACAGCACTTGGCATAGATAAGTCGCTGCTGTCCACCACCGGCAGAGGGTATTATGTCCTCGGACTTATAACCGCCAACGATGAGCCGTCAGTACACGCGCTTAACGACATCTCAGCCTACAAGGAGGAACTTGAAAAGGGCGGCAGAAGCATAATACTGCTCTTTGCCGACGCTGAGAGCGCATCTAAGTGGGATGCCTCACGGTTCCCCGACCTGCCCGCTACTGTAACCATCGGCACTGACATTGACGACAAAATAGCCGCCGAACTGACCGCCGCGCTGGAGCTTAACCCGACATCGCGCCCTGTCTTTATCATCGCCGACACATTCAACCGCATAGTGTTCGTAAGCCAAGGTTACACTATCGGCACCGGTGAACGTCTGCTTGACACCCTCCACCGGCTGCAATAACACCACCTCCCGTGACCGCACCCTTCATGCCCTCATCCTCACATGGCGGAGCAATGAAGCCATCCCTACGGGATTCAAATTAGAAGGGAGGTGGGTTTCCTACCGACGGTTGCGAGCGGCTACGCG
>DAAL01000036.1:1691-9073 GCA_001701065.1 Bacteroidales bacterium GP4 | reverse complement strand
ACCACATAGCCTACGGTGTAAACCGTGGGAATTGCAGAGCCGCAAATGGAGCTTCGGAGATGCGACACCGGAGGTATCATGCCGCAAGGTAATTTTGAATTTTGGAATTTGGAATTTTGAATGGTGGCTCGGGCAACTCGGAGTGGACAAACATACTGTTGTGCCTNNCAATTAAGGAACGTCATTCGACGTTCTTGATTATAATACGTCATAACCTTCATGACCCCACATATCGCTCACGCTCAATGCGAGGCTAACAATGATGCATCGTCTTCGACGATGTTTATGGTGTGACGACAGCGGGGATGCGGAGGTATCGCGGGGAGACTGTGGTGAATCCGGCACGGATTCATCCCTTGAAAACAACTGCGGCATGACGTGGGGAACACAGTCATGCCGCAGTTGGGGTATTGAGCACAGCAACCGCCGGGCGGTTTAAGCCAAGGTAAGCTGAAAGAGGTTATTTCTCACGGGCAAGGATGTAAGCTGAACGCGGAGCAATGGTGGTCTTGCCTCCCTTGATAGTTCCGAGCGAACCGGTAGAACTTATGTTGCCGTCTTCAGCCACAATCATCCAGTCGCCTTTAGGCACTTTGAGTTCAACAGCTTCATTGCCGCCGTTGAATATCACTTTAATCTCTTTCCAAGAATCGCCGTTGGCATTGTCTTTCAACGAGTAAGAAATCACATTAGGCATATCCACCTTATCAAACACGAGGTGTTTAGCCACATCCTCAGTGGTGGTCATGCGGAAAGCGGGATGTGATTTACGCAGTGCTATCAACTCCTTGTAGTAGTTGAAAAGGTCAGCATTTTCATGCTTGAGAGTCCAGTCAATGGCGTTGATTGAATCTGGCGATTTATAGGAGTTGTGGACACCCTTCTTGTTGCGGAAAATCTCTTCGCCGGTCCACATGAACGGAGTACCCTGTGATGTAAACACGATAGTCTGCGCAAGTTTGTCGGCGCGCTGGCGGTCAGCCTCGGAGTCATTAGGAAGAGAAGCAGCGAGTTTGTCGGTCAACATCAAGTCATCGTGACACGACACGTAGTTAATCACCTGTGTGGGAGCAGCGGCATAGGGAGCCTTGGAGTTGTTGCCCTTGGAATAGTCCACCTGCGGATGAGCAGTCGCGCCCACTATACCTATCTTCACGGTTTCCTCATTGCCCGGTTTTCCGGTGGCAAAACCACGGTCCTTAGCATCGGAATAGTGACCCTTCACAGCATCACGTATATCGTCACTGAACACAGCTACCTGCGGCATCTTAGCCACATTGTCCTTCAATGCGCGCTGTTCGGCAGGCAGAGGGGAGTCGCCGGCGGTCCAACCCTCACCATAAACGAATATGTCAGGGTTTATCTCCTTCAATGCGGCTGCAACCTCGTTCATGGTCTCAATGTCATGTATAGCCATGAGGTCAAAACGGAATCCATCGATGTGGTATTCATCAGCCCAGTATTTCACCGAGTTCACAATGAAGTCACGCATTTGCTGACGTTCCGAAGCAGTTTCGTTGCCGCAACCCGAAGCATCGCTGTAGCTGCCGTCGGGACGATGGCGGTAATAGTAGCCGGGGGCTGTGAGGGAGAAGTTGGAATCGTCGTTAAGCGCGGTGTGATTGTACACAACATCCATCACTACACCAATTCCGGCTTTGTGGAGCGCCTGCACCATTTCCTTCATCTCCTTCACTCTCGCTTCAGGATCGACGGGATTAGTGGAGTAGCTTCCGTCAGGAGCGTTATAGTTCACTGGGTCATAACCCCAGTTGTACTGGTTGCTTGGAAGTTGAGTTTCGTCCACGCTGTTGAAGTCATATGACGGAAGTATGTGCACATGGGTAATTCCGAGTTCCTTAAGATGGTCGATACCGGTCTTGTCGCCAAGCGGTGACACAGTGCCTTCCTCGGTAAGAGCAAGGAATTTGCCTTTGTTGACTATTCCTGACGAGGGATGCACCGAAAAGTCGCGGTGATGCATCTCGTAGATGACAGCATCGTTGATGTGCTTAAGTTCGGGGCCCTTGTCCTCAGCCCACCCTTCGGGGTCGGTTTCGTCAAGGTTTATGATTGCAGCACGCATCCCGTTTGTGCCAAGAGCCTTAGCCCACACTCCGGGAGTCTCGGCAAGCCATTTCCCGTCATATTTAATCTTAATCTGGAAAGTATAGAATTTTCCGTACAATTGCGCCGGAACCGAAGCACGCCAAGTGCCCTTCTCCCCTTTTGTCATGGAGAGGGTATCGAACGGAGCAGAGTTACGTCCGGTGTTATACAACAGCACCCTCGCTTCCTGAGCCTGAGGCGACCACAGAGTGAAGTGAGTGCCTGAATTGTCCACAAGCAGTTCAAGATCCTGCCCATCGTAAGTTTCAAAAGAGGAATACATCTCGTCAGAAGCAAAAACAGTACCGGAACCACACAACAGAGCCGATGCCACAAAAGCACCGGAACAGAATTTTTTTAGATGTTTCATCAATATACGGCAATTAAAAAAAATATAAACAATAAGACAACTATATAGAGGATAAGGACCTCAACGAAGCCCTCCCATTATTATTAACAATAAAAACAATGAATTTATTATCTTACCACAATCTTTTTTGACCATTCATTGCATTTTACAATGTAACAGCCTTGTGGAAGGTCGATAACCTGAGAATCCTGAATGTCAACGGACTTTATCATCTGTCCGGTAATCGAATAGATGTAGAAATGATGGGGTTGCTCATCGTTGGCTGAAATCTCAATGCCGNNGCCGCCGCTAACGGACTTCATTGACGGCACAACGGCAATCGTCTCGATAGAAGCACCTTCACTATCATGCTGAGCCACAGCCGGGAACGCTGTCCCTGCCATAACCATTGCAATCAATATGTGAGTGAACTTCTTCATCATTCTTTTTATTCAAAAACAAAATTACAAAATAATTTTAAAATATCCAAAATTTCAATGGATAAAAAAGAATTATAAAAAGAATCAGGATTTATAGGGCTACGGTCAAGGGAATCGAGCCGATGCAGTCAGATGAGCCGCCGTAAAGAATCTCGTATTCACCGGGGAACACCTTCATGGACTCGGACTCGGCATCGAACGACTCAAATGCCGAAGAATCAAGAGTAAACTTCACCCGGCGAAGTTCGCCCTTAGGCACCGACACTCTCTTGAACGCCTTCAACGATTTTTTAGGTCCCGCGGTGTCGCCTATACGGCGCACATACACCTGCACCACCTCGTCACCGTCGCGTGAACCGGTGTTTCGCAGTTCCACATCAAGCGCAACCGACCCGTCAGTCGATATTCTTGAGGCATCAAGCGAAGCTGATACATAGTCAAATTCAGTATAACTCAGACCATGACCGAATGGGTACAACGGCTTCGCATCCATAAAACGGTAAGTGCGTCCGGTCATGTCATAGTCCTCGAAGTCAGGCAATTGTGAATCGTCACGGTAGAAAGAGACAGGAAGCCTTCCGGAAGGATTATATTCCCCGAATAGCACCTGCGCCACAGCTTCTCCTCCAGCCTGTCCCGGGTACCATGCCTGAAGAATAGCGTCACAGATGGAATCCTCGGGAACAAGCCCCATTGCCGAACCGGAGAAATTGACGAACACTATCTTCTTTCCCTCCTTTTTCAGCTGCGCCATCAGCTCACGCTGTATCTTCGGCAATTCGATGCTTGTGCGGTCACCCCCTTTGAATCCTTCCAGCGACACCGGCATCTCCTCGCCTTCAAACGACGGCGATATGCCGCCCACAAATATCACGGTCTCAGCATCGCCGGCATCAGTGACATAATCCACCGATCGCCCGATGTCAAACTTCAACTGAGCAAGACCGCTGCCATGGGAATAAGAAAGCTCTATGTCATAAGTCTTGCCTTTCTCGGCATGGAATGAATGTGTGACTTGCTCACCATTGACTTTCACTCCGCGCACACCATTGTCAGCTTTCATGTTGACAATGTAATCGCCCGTCATGTCAGGCTTGAAAGTGCCGGTGAAAACCGCAGAGAAATCAGTAAGGTTCACGCCCGGAGCAAATACAGTAGCACCTCCGGTATTGAGGTCGACCAGCGACGAGTAACGATGGGTAACCGCCGGCTTGCCGTCACGCTTGGTATTGTTCCAATACACGGCGGTCATTCCGGTGCTGCCGTCGTCACCATATATATTATTGTAGCATGACACTATATTGCGGTTCACCACATGGTCGCAGCCACGGAGATAAAGCACATCGGTTATACGGCTTCTTATTCCGTCGAGCACAGTCACCGTGTGGGACGGAATGCCGTTGTAGTTGCCCCACTGCATCACGGAGTCTACAGCATTTGGTCCCATGACTATCACTGAGGAGTTTCCTGGACTGAGCGGAAGAATACCGTTGTTCTTAAGAAGCACCATTGACTTGCGCGCCATGTCAAGCGCAAGCTCGCGGTGCTGAGGACTGTCAATCACATCGCTTCCTATTTTCGCCCACGGGCTTTCAGGGTCATCATCAATCTCGCCTAAAGAGAAACGCGCCGTGAGAAGGCGCAACACACTGCGGTCAATGGATGCCTCGTCGATAAGACCACGGTTTAACGCCTCGTGCAGATTGGCGAACACAGGTCCGCACTCAAGGTCAGTACCGGAATACACAGCGTCAGCACTCGCTTCCACGCCCGAAGGATGGGTGGCATGGGCATCTTCGTTATAAAAATCGCACATCGCCCAGCAGTCGGTGACAATGATGCCGTCATAGCCCCACTTGTCACGAAGAATCTGAGTGAGCAGGCGCTTGTTGCTGCAACAAGGCTCACCCTCAAAACGATTGTAAGCACACATCACCTGCCCCACATTCTCCTTCACCAACCGGTGAAACGCCGGAAGATAAGTTTCCCACAGGTCACGGCGGTCAATGTCATGCGCATCGTAGGAATGGCGGTTCCATTCCGGTCCGCTATGCACGGCGAAGTGCTTGGCTCCGGCTATGGTCTTGATGTAGCGGGCATCAGCTGGACCCTGAAGCCCTCTCACGACAGCCGCGCCCATCACAGTGGTAAGACAGGGAGCTGAACGCCCACGTCTAAATGCAGTTATATCAAACAGTTGACATTTTCAAATTTAACTCTGTGCCGGATTTGTGCCCGATGCGCAGACCCGACTTCCGGACGTTTTCGCCCCGCCTCCGCGGTGGCCGTCCAATCCATATGCAAATTTACTCAAATTTTTCCGGGCTGACAAGTCCGAGGGTTCACTTTGCTATTTTTTAACTTTTGAGATTGTTGCTCAGACCTGTACGAGGCTTTGTTTACGACTTCTCAATCTCTATCATTTTTAGATATGACTTCACTATGTCATGGAAACAATTAATCTCAACAACGTCTTCATTAGTCATACCATTAAGGCAGACTGGAAAGGTAATCGTCGCTTCATTAACTGCTCCATCAAAAAGACTAATCAAGTTGCAGCCATAGAAGTCTGCAATTCTCTCAAGAATATTGTAAGGCACTTCTTCCTCCAAGTTCTCGTATTTGCAATATTCTTTATAGCTTAATCCAAGAACAAGGGCTACTTTCTCTTGACTATATCCGGATGCTTGACGTAATTTTGTTAAATTTGCGGCAACAACACTTTTAATATTTTCCATTTCAATAATTCTATAACGTGTCAGTCTGAAGGAAAAGTCGCAGTGGCATGTGGGTTATACCTTCGTAATCTTTAGGTTTGCTGATTGCGTCCATTGACACCACATACTTTGGGTAGTTGTCTTGAATTTGCATTAAGTTGCCGAACTCTCTCTTTATGGTAGATTCTTCGGTAAGAAGGTATACCACCTGAACATAGACGGGCTTTCCTCCCTTTTCTGCCACAAAGTCAATCTCACCATTGGGAAGAGTCCCGACAGATACCTTATAGCCAAGATTCTTCAAATGAAGATACACGGCATTCTCCATCACCTTCTCAATATCTGCCGCTCGATTGCTTCCTACGAGAAGATTTCTCAGGCCGAGATCCTCAAAATAATACTTGTCGTTGGTTTCAAGAAGTCGCTTGCCATGGATGTCATACCGCTGCACTTTGTTTATGATATAGGCGTTGGATGCGGCTTTCAAATAATTGATTGCCGACAATGGTGTCAGTTCCACTCTCTGAGCCTTCAGATATTTCGACAATGAAGTTGCAGAGACAAGTTGCCCGGTATTATCGCTGACATACGACATCAGGTTTTCAAACAGCGTCACATTGCGCAATCCTTCCCTCTGCACTACATCTTTCAATACAATCGTGTTGTAGATGTTCTGCACATATTCCCAGACCATGTCCTCGTTTTCAAGGCCGAGCCTGTAAAGGTGCGGCAGTCCTCCATATGAAAGATATTTTTCAAGACTCTCCGCCGAATCTTCAAGTTTGTGGAAACGAAGAAACTCCCTATAGGACAGACTTTGAATATGGATGTCGATATAGCGTCCTCCAAGGTAAGTGGAAAGCTCCGAAGAAAGCATCTTGGCATTGCTCCCGGTCACAATTATCTGACACTCTTCATCAGCGTTAAGGCTTCTCAACGTATTCTCGAAGCCTTCAATATCCTGCACTTCATCTATGAGCAAATAATTGTCTTCGCCCTCGGGAAATTTACCCTCGATATAAGCGGACAAATCCGAATCGTTCTTGATCGAGTCAAACTTCTTCTTCTCCTTATTTATATAAATGATATTCGCATCAGGATTATTCTGACGTATTATTTCAGCCAGCTCCCGAAGCACATAACTTTTGCCCACACGTCGCTGACCCGTGAGAGCAATCATCATACCCTTGTTCAAGAACCGGAGGATATGGTCAATGTATATCTGCCTTGAAATGATTTCCATAATGCAAAGTTACGAAATTTTATTTATCGTACCAAATAAAATCAGTCTCAACGTCAATTTTGTTAATCGTACCAAATAAAATCTACTAACGAAAGCGGTGAGAGACGGAGCGGTCTTCAGTGTTGTCGGCTCAATGCGGTCGGTGGCGTTTGAACGAGTTCTGCTCTACCACCGACCGCATTGCGCCTATGGGCATCTGCTGAGCACCGAGTTTAGCCAACGCCTTGTAGGTTGCGCCGGAGACGTCGCCAAACCATCAAGACTAATTGGCTCAACTCCGTGTTCCGGGCCACATATGCCTGTAAGGATTTTTACGACCGCTACACCATTCACCGCTTGATACAGCATTCCACGAGGCGAGACACTGCCGATTCCGCTGCACTGCATCGTCAGAGACTCGCCTTTTCGGGGATGATGTCGCAGTTAATTTCTTCATGCTTTAGATTTTTTCTTTCATCTGATTTTCGCGGAGATTGGCGACTGATGCGTCGCCCGGCGTGTCTGTTGACGTTGTGGCCTGTATG
>DAAL01000036.1:642-1588 GCA_001701065.1 Bacteroidales bacterium GP4 | reverse complement strand
TCAAAAATCTCCACACTCTGCGAGGTAGTATTTTGTACCGTTCCGCCTGAACCTCCGTTCCTTTATGCCATTCGCATCTTTTGCGTCGAGCAACTCATACAGGCCACAACGTCAACAGACGCATGAGCTTAAAAAAAAGCAACCACCGATATGACAGCTACAAATCAACATATTAACAATTTAGGTCGAGGCAAGACTCACCAAACCTTCCATCAAAACCGCATAATCAAAGGGTTGGTAAAGGTGATAGGTTGGATAATCGGACTGATAGTGGCTCTGGTTGTATGGGTAATCCTCCGACCGATAGCAAGAGGTATCGGATATGTGATAACTCTCCTCACAATGTTAGCAATAATTTATTGGTTGATAACACTCTAAAAATATAAAAATATGGCAACTACAATGAAATCAAATGACGCATCCATCAGAGTGATGCAAGAAATGCTTCAAGGCTTATGCCTCAGCGACCCCGCTTTCGCTATCCGTATGGCAAACCCAAACAAAAGTATGGAAGGTGCAGTGAATTTTCTCTGCAACCAAGTCAAGAACATGGGAGTGACGATGTTAGATGACAAGACCGTCCTCGGAATAGTAGCACATTATTTCGATGAACCTAATTTAGAGGAAGATAGCACAAAGCCTGTCAACTGCAACATCGTAGTGAGTAAGCCGGAACTATCCGATGAGGACAAGGCAGAACTCCGTGAGCAAGCGATGAGAGAATATAAGGAGGAACAACTCCGAGAAATCCGCAGACAGAGCCAGCCTAAGCCACAAGCGAAGGCATCTGCCAACAATGCAAAGGCAAAGGAAATCAATGTTGAACCCAACCTCTTTGGAGAGGACTTCTAAAGCATACTACTATGAAACCGAGAAATGATAAGCAACGTCAGATATTGGCAATGAGTGGGCAACTCCGCCCACTCACCACCGCCCAAAAGCAGTG
>DAAL01000036.1:0-523 GCA_001701065.1 Bacteroidales bacterium GP4 | reverse complement strand
CGCAAAGGTTGAGGTCAAGGCTACCACCCAGCGAGTTGTAAGGGAAAGGTCATACTTCAACATCGTCACCGCAGTCAAGGGTTTTCAAGTAATCCGAATGTTTCTGATGATTGTGGAGTTCCGCAAGGGTATGAAGGCAAATCCGGCATTCATAGAGATTGGTCAATATTGGATTGACCGCCACGGATTTACCACTGTTGTAGGTCTTCAGCGCACATTGGGACACTATATAGATAGTTTTGCCATTGGCTCACCATTGGAAATCAGACGTGACAATGACGCATTCCAGCACATAGTAGACCAATGGGTTTATCCGAGGATAAAGGTTACGGATACCATCAAGCGTAATGGCTTCAAGAACTCCACATTCCAAATTCATCCGGTCAAACTCTTTAAGGCTCTCCTTACAAACTCCAAGGCTGAGACCCTAATGAAAGCCGGAGAGGTGGAGTTAGTCAGATACCTTACCTATCACCCTATGGAGGTGGATAAGCATTGGAATACAATCAAGATAGCGATGCGC
>DAAL01000055.1:2513-2648 GCA_001701065.1 Bacteroidales bacterium GP4 | reverse complement strand
GTCCCCGCGGGATGTCGCTGCACCGTGCCACCGGTGAGCCGAAAGCGATTTTGACACGCTTCACAAGTTCTTCGGGGGATCGGGGGCTTATCAGGTCGCCGACAGCTCCGCATCCGGCATTTTCCTCGCCTCTGA
>DAAL01000055.1:0-2412 GCA_001701065.1 Bacteroidales bacterium GP4 | reverse complement strand
GTTAAGTATGGCTTCCACAATAGTCCGCTCCACCCGGTTGCGTCCTGTGATCTGTTTCACTCCCCGGAACAGCAACGGATGATGGGAGATAATGAGGTTGCACTTTTTAGCCACAGCTTCCTTGATGATAGCCGGGGTCACATCGACACAGAGAAGAACCCCGGAGCATTCATCCCCGGGATTCCCTATCTGATATCCTGAATTGTCCCAATCCTCCTGCAGGCGGAGAGGGGCAAGTGATTCTATCGCGTTAGTGATGTCGTAATTGCGCACTGCTGTAATTATTTCTCAACAGGGACAATGTTTAGTGCCAGTTCGTCAAGCTGTTTTTGTTCGAGCGGCGCGGGGGCCTGCAGCATTACGTCGCGACCCGAGTTGTTTTTCGGGAATGCGATACAGTCACGGATGCTGTCAAGACCAGCCATGAGCGATACCCAACGGTCAAGACCGTAAGCCAGTCCTCCGTGAGGTGGCGCACCGTACTTGAATGCGTTCATCAGGAATCCGAACTGCTCCTGAGCTTTTTCAGGCGTGAAGCCGAGGATTTCAAACATCTTCGCCTGCAGCTTGCTGTCATGGATACGGATGGAGCCTCCGCCCACTTCCACGCCGTTGATTACCATGTCGTAGGCATCGGCGCGAACTGCCGCCGGGTCAGTGTCGAGCAACGGTATATCTTCGTCTTTGGGATGGGTGAACGGGTGGTGCATAGCCATGAGACGACCCTCTTCATCGCTCCATTCAAACATGGGGAAGTCGATGACCCAAAGGCATACGAACTTGTTCTTGTCCATCAAGCCGAGTTGACGACCCATTTCAAGACGCAATTCGTTGAGTTGCTTGCGGGTTTTCATAGCATCGTCACCGCTGAGGATGAGTATGAGGTCGCCAGGTTGGGCGTTGAAGGCTTTTTTGAGTTCCTGGAGTTTTTCCTGAGAATAGAATTTGTCGACGCTTGACTTAACATTGCCGTCGGCTTCGACACGTGCGTAAACCATTCCTTTTGCGCCTATCTGAGGACGTTTCACATATTCGGTGAGCTGGTCAAGCTGCTTACGGGTGTAGGATGCCGCGCCTTCGGCACAGATTCCGCCTATGTATTCAGCGTTGTCAAACACGCTGAATCCGCTTCCCTTCATGATGTCCATCAGTTCCACGAATTTCATTCCGAAACGCAAGTCGGGTTTGTCGCTTCCGTAGTACTTCATGGCATCCGCCCACGGCATACGGATGAACGGTTCAGTTAGCTCCACTCCGCGGAGTTCCTTGAATATGTGCTTAGCCATTCCCTCGAAGAGGTTGATGATGTCGTCCTGTTCGACGTAGCTCATCTCGCAGTCAATCTGTGTAAACTCAGGTTGACGGTCGGCGCGCAGGTCCTCGTCACGGAAACATTTTACAATCTGGAAATATCGGTCCATTCCTGATACCATCAGGAGTTGTTTCAAAGTCTGCGGCGACTGGGGGAGGGCATAGAATTGTCCCAAGTTCATGCGGGAAGGCACTACGAAGTCACGAGCTCCCTCGGGAGTAGACCCTACAAGCATGGGGGTTTCTATTTCGAGGAATCCTTTGCTGTCAAGGTAACGGCGTACTTCCATAGTCATTTTATGCCGTAATTCGAGATTTTTGCGCACTGCGTTACGGCGCAGGTCGAGATAGCGGAACTTCATGCGCAGGTCATCGCCGCCGTCGGTGTCGTCCTCGATGGTGAAAGGAGGAACTTCCGAAGGATTGAGCACTTTAAGTGTCGAAGCTATAATCTCAATGTCGCCGGTAGGGATATTGGGGTTTTTGCTGGATCTTTCAGCTACTTTACCGGTTATTTGCACTACATATTCACGTCCCAGATGATTGGCTTCCTCGCACAAGGCGGCATCAGTGTCGTTGTTGAATACTACTTGCGTGATGCCGTAGCGGTCACGGAGGTCAACAAAGGTCATACCTCCCATTTTTCGGATGCGCTGTACCCATCCTGCCAAAGTTACCGATTGACCAACATCGGAGATGCGGAGTTCACCGCAGGTTTTGGTTCTATACATATATCCTATTTATATTACAGGTTATGAAATTTTTTGTAAAGTTACGGATAATGCATAAAAAATGAAAATTAATTTGGGTCAGTTTTTTAACGAAACCACCATTTTACTTTTTCCCAGAAAGTGACCGGGTTGGCTTTTATGTTGATAGTGGCATGAGGTCCCTTTTTGGAAAGGAAAAGTATGGAGCTATGAAGAATCAAAGCCACATAATTCTTGAAGTTGTTTATTCCATGGATTCGGCTCATGGCAAGTTTATGGAACGGTGATCCGGGTTCAATGGAACCAATAATCAGATTACCGTTTTCATCAATGGATATGTTGTGCGGCTCAAGAGTCTCGTCAAAAAGAAGACCGACATCAAGATTTTCAA
>DAAL01000123.1:245-3198 GCA_001701065.1 Bacteroidales bacterium GP4 | reverse complement strand
CAGCGGCGCAGCTCCCACAGCCAACGGTATTCCGGCGGCTTACGTCTACGACCCCGAGAAGCACCGACAGTACTCAATAGTGCTGGATGCCTCGAAGATAGGCAATTACACCGATGAGACCTATTCCCCTGCCGCAATGCGTGTCAGCACGCTATCCGATGAAATCCGTATCGACGGAGCCGGATTCGGCAGCGTACACTCCATAGCCCCCACTGCGCCACAAGCCATAATAATGGCAGGACATGCGGGCAACAGCGCATTTTGGATCAATGATGTCACGGGCAAATGGGCTACGACCACCTATTATAAGGATGTTCCGTCGACAATGCAGTCAAGGAACTATTCCAAGCCGTTATCTACCCGGCTTGACACCATCACATGGCGACCTTCGCTCACTCCCGACAAATATCCTGACCTCCCCGCTTATAAAAAATACTATCCGTTCCGCTATCTGTTCCAGCGGAATGACCTGAACCGTTACAAGAACTACAAAACATCGGCACCGGTCAACACCGAAGTCACCGACATAGCCATTGACTACATAAAGTCACTGAATCTCGGCAACCATGATGCCATGGACATGCTGAACCTCAGCTATACCGTGGCTCCTTTTACCGGGGCTAAAGATTCCGACAACCGCATAGAGACGATGGACTCATATCTGCGTCTCGACTACGACATATCACGCCTGCTGCAACTTATAAACACCAACATCGGTCTTAAAAACACATTAGTGTTCGTTGCAGGGACTCCGGCGGCGGCAAGCAGCAAGCGCGACGACGAAAAATGGGGCATTCCTTACGGAGAATTCTCCACAAGGCGCGCCATGTCGCTGCTCAATGTGTTCCTCATGGCAAAGTACGGCAACGGCGAATGGGTGTCAGGCTACCACAACAATCAGGTGTTCCTGAACCAAAAGCTTATCAAGGACCATGACATTGACCTGCGCGACATAAGAACGGAAGTAGCCGACTTCATGATAAGAATGAGCGGTGTAAGCCGTGCATGGACCATTGACGACATAACAGCACAAAGAGCCGGCAACAATGCCGAAGCACTCAACCGCAACACTCAGGTGGACTATGCCGGTGATGTGTTTGTGGAAGTGACTCCGGGCTGGGAAGTGGTGGACATCGACTTGGATACCCAGAAAGAGAACCGTTCGACAGTGAGGACAGGAATCATCACTGCGCCGGCATTTATCTTAAGTCCCTCCATCAAGCCCACACGCATCATGGGCACTGTCGATGCACGTTCCATCGCGCCCACCGTGGCACGGCTGCTAAGGATAAGGTCGCCCAACGCCACTGAGCTTCCTCCCCTCACCCTTGAAAAAATCAATTAACAAAACAAGAAACAAAACGACTCAAAATATGGCATTTACATCATTTTTAAATAAACTGTTCGGGAACAAATCACAGCGTGATTTAAAAGAAATCCAACCGATTGTGGATCAGATAAACGCACTCGACCCCTACATGAAGAAGCTGTCCAACGATGAGCTTCGCGCCGTCATAACTGACATCAAGGACGGATTGAAGAAAGCGGTGGAAGAGGACACCAACGCTATCGCTGAAATAAAATCAAAAATTGAAGAGCTACCGTTCGATGAGCGTCAGCCGCTATGGGACGATATCGACCAGCGAGAGAAAAACATCCTTGAAGTCTATGAGGATGAGCTTAACAAGGTGCTTCCCACTGTATTTGCGGCGATGAGAGAAACCGCAGCGCGTTTCGCTTCCAATGAGACAGTGGAAGTGACCGCATCGCAGATGGACCGAGACCTCGCCGCCCAAGGAAAAGACTTTGTAACCATCGAAGGCGACAAAGCCATCTATAAGAATCACTGGATGGCAGGTGGAAACGACGTGGTGTGGGACATGATACACTACGACGTGCAGTTGATAGGCGGTATAGTGCTTCACCAAGGTAAAATCGCCGAAATGGCTACCGGTGAAGGTAAAACCCTTGTCGCAACCCTCCCCGTGTTCCTGCGCTCACTCACAGGAAGAGGCGTGCATGTGGTAACTGTCAACGACTATCTTTCCAAACGTGACTCGGAATGGATGGGACCGTTGTACATGTTCCACGGACAGTCAGTGGATTGTATCGACAAGCATCAACCCAACTCGGAATCACGCCGAAGAGCCTATGCATGCGACATAACATTCGGTACCAACAATGAATTCGGTTTCGATTATCTTCGTGACAACATGGCTATGTCGCCCAACGACATGGTGCAGCGCAAGCATTACTACGCCATTGTCGATGAGGTCGACTCCGTGCTAATCGATGACGCACGTACCCCGTTGATTATATCAGGACCTGTGCCCAAGGGCGAGGACCAGCTATTCAATGAATATAAGTTCAATGTAGAGAAAGTGTACGAAGCACAACGCCGCTTGGTGTCGAAACTCCTTGTGGAGGCTAAAGAAAAACTTGCAAGCGCTGACAAAGACGTTAAGAAAGAAGGTGCGCTGCAATTGTTCCGTGCCTACAAAGGTCTTCCTAAGTACAGTGCGCTCATCAAGTTCCTTTCAGTGGAAGGCATGAAACAGATACTTCTCGAAACGGAAGCCTACTACATGCAGGACAATAACCGCGAGATGCCCAAAGCTGTGGAACCACTCTACTTTGTGATTGACGAAAAGAACCGTTCCGTAGAACTGACTGACAAAGGTATCGACGAACTTACAGGCAGAAGCCAGGACCCGCAGTTCTTCGTGTTGCCAGACATAGCCGCTCAACTGTCCGAAGTGGAAGGCAACGAATCGCTTTCGCCGGCTGAAAGACAGGAAAAGAAGGACGACCTGATGCAGAATTACGCCATCAAAGCCGAGCGTGTACACACCGTGACCCAGCTTTTGAAGGCTTATACATTGTTTGAAAAAGACGTAGAGTACGTAATCGACGACAACAAGATTAAGATTGTCGACGAACAGACCGGACGTAT
>DAAL01000123.1:0-122 GCA_001701065.1 Bacteroidales bacterium GP4 | reverse complement strand
CTTGCCGGTATGACCGGTACTGCCGAAACCGAAGCAGGCGAGTTCTGGGACATATATAAACTTGATGTAGTCACCATCCCCACCAATAAGCCCATCGCACGTATCGACATGAACGACCGTGT
>DAAL01000052.1 GCA_001701065.1 Bacteroidales bacterium GP4 | reverse complement strand
GAACTTGGAATCCATGCCATTGTGGCACAATGCAGTGGTACATAGGCGATTCCACAAAGACCATTCTCGGTTATGAATGCTTCTTGGCTGAAACCGATTTCCGCGGTCGACACTGGAGAGCGTGGTTTGCGCCCGACATCCCTTTGCATGACGGACCGTGGAAACTGTGCGGACTGCCAGGACTCATTCTGGAAGCGGCTGAAGACTCCGGGCAACATATATTCACAGCCTGTGGCATTGAAAAGTCCTGCGCCGAGATACTTCCGGTGTACCGCAAGAAGGAATATGAAAAAGCCAAGCGCATAGACGTGCTTAAAGCCCAGCGAAAATATCTACTCAAAGGTGACGCAATGTCCATGATGCTTATACAGAACACTCCCGACGGCAGCAAAGTTGACATCCCCACCCCCTCCATCAACGAAAATCCCGACCTTCATGTCGACTTCCTCGAAACCGATTACCACTGAATTTTGTAGAAACGCCACTAAACATCCGCATGAATATTTAGGAGTGAAATGGGGCGATTATAGATGACGGAATATTATGTCTAATATCAAAGCCTTTACCAATTATGTATAATTCTTTACAATTTTGCATGATGTATTATTTTAACACAATAATAAATACTACGCTCATTTAGTTAGTAATCTCAGTTGTTTTTGTTGATGAGGTTGACGATGACTTTGACCATGGTGTCTTTTTCTTCAGTGCGGCTTTCGGCGATCATGAGGGTGAGGGCTACGAGGGTGTTGTCGGCGATGCGTTTGGAGCCGTCCTCATTATAGAGTATGCCGTTGCCGTTGAGGAACCATAGGAACAGTGTGGCGGCAATGCGTTTGTTGCCGTCGCTGAAAGAGTGATTCTTGGTAACGAGATACAGGAGCATGGCTGCCTTCTCCTCCACTGACGGATAAAGGTCAACGCCTCCGAATGTCTGGTAAATCTGCCCGATTGAACTTTTGAAGGAGTCGTCTTTTTCGTTGCCGAAAAGAGTGCTGCCACCAAATTTCTCATGTAATTCACGGATGACTTCCATTGCGCTTTCGTATGTGGCATGGAACGCTTCTTTGCCGGTGGTGTCCTCAATCTTCAACTCCTGATAATCATAGCGGTCGAGTGTGTCGAGTGCGTAGGTATAATCAACGACGACATCGAGCAACGAGCGGCTGTCCTCGGTCAGCTTCTCCTGATTCTGTATTGTGCGACCCAATACCTTGACCAACTGGCTCAACTCGTCGTACTTCTGCGCAGCAACCCGCTCGTTAATGGCATAGCCCTGCAAGAGGTACTGTTTCAACACCTGATTCGCCCAGATACGGAACGCCGTAGCATTTTTGGAGTTGACACGATAACCTACTGAGAGGATAGCATCAAGATTATAAAAATTGGTTTCAGTTGTCTGTGTCCTACCTGCTATCGCACCATGCCGACTGGTTGTTTCCATTTTGGAAATAACCATATCTTCCTGAAGTTCGCCGGATGCAAAGATGTTCTTAAGGTGTTTAGAGATAGCCGGAACTTTTGTTCCAAACAGTTCTGCAATCTGAAGCTGTGTAAGCCAGATTGTTTCGCCTTTGACTCTTACATCTATACGAGTGTCACCCTGCGGAGTCTGGTATATTACGAGTTGAGAGTTGTTCGTTTCCATATACAAAGGTAATACTTTTGTTTTGATTATCAATCAAGTGTAGCCATCAAAAGGGGATATCCGGTATAGAGTCAGAACAGAAACGCCTGTAAAAATAAGGACAAAAATATCCAACGGCAGAAAACTGCTAAATATTAAACCGCTGATTTATAGATATATTCACATTTGAGTGCCATGTCTTGCGCACATTTACTTCTTTAATAATCAGCTAATTCCCAGCGACTTATCGCTTTTTACAAAGTACAAACAAAGCACTTTTGGATCAGCGGATTAACATATTGCAGCTTTGATTATCTTTTCTATCATGCCAAGGAGCGATTGGTGGCGGGATTTCGGGAGAAGTCGCCTAAATTTTTCATTAAAACATTTGGATGTGTACGAAAAATTTAGTTATCTTTGCGGAGTAATACTAAATTTTTAGTCGACAATAAAACCGATTATATACACTAAATATGAAACGACTTATCTACATCCTCATTCTTTTGGCGGCTCCGGCGATGTTCGCCGATGATTTCATCAGAGATTCCGAACCGGCAATTCTTGAAGTGCATTATCAGCGCACCGAAGTGCATGACACCCTCTACCGTGATTCATTGTTCTTCAATGATGAAATGATGCTGAGGATTGGAAAAACTAAGTCCATGTTTTGCAATGTGAAAAGATTCTTTCAGGACTCTCTTTCTAAAGCCAATCCCGAGCTTTACTGGGGAATGATGATAGCGGAAATGGATAAGGGCAACCCCAACGTCTTCGCAACACTCGGCGGACACAAACGGTCATACCTGTACAAAAACTATTCTTCCAACCGGATTATCGAGGAAGATTATTTCGACATAACTCCCTGGAGATATAAGGAAACCTGGGAAAAACCGGCATGGGAAACAACCGATGAATCAAAGGAAATACTCGGCTACCAGTGCTTCAAGGCGACCACTGACTACCGAGGCCGCAGATGGACAGCATGGTTTGCCCCCGAAATTCCGATACAGGAAGGGCCGTGGAAACTATGCGGACTTCCCGGACTGATTCTTGAAGCATATGATGCCGACAGATACTATGTGTTTGAGGGCAGCAGCATTATGCAGTCAGGACTTGGAGCGGTGGGATTCTGCATGAATAGAAAAACGGATGATTATTTCGATGTGACAAGAGATCAGTTCTTGAACAATTGGTGGCGATACAAACATTCCAATTTCACTGCGAAAATAAGAGCGGCATACGGTGTCGGGCCCAAAGCGACACCCGACGAGAACAAAGCGAAAGTTGTCAACTACGACAAGGAAGAAACCGATTATCCCCACGATTTATAAAAATGCAATAATATAA
>DAAL01000100.1 GCA_001701065.1 Bacteroidales bacterium GP4 | reverse complement strand
TGGGGCGGCAACTACAATAAATACCGCGCAGCCAAGACCAACGAAACCATAATGAAGCTTCAGGTGGAGGACGCAAAGGAGAAAATACAGCTTCAAGTGAGCCAGGCGGCATTCAAAACCAATGAAGCGGAAAAGACTTACATCATGACCAACGCCAACCTTGACAAGGCAAACGAAAATCTGCGCCAGGCAAACCTCGCTTTCCGTGAAGGAATGCAGACAGTGCAGAATGTGATGGAAGCGCAGACCGCATGGCTTAAAGCCAACTCGGAGAACATCGACGCGGAAATAGACGTGAATCTGTGTCATGTCTATCTATCAAAAGTACTCGGAACTATGGAATATTAATTACATTGTGTTATGGCAGATATACAGACTACATCAGGAAATCTTCCTGAGAAAAAAAGAAAAGAGACGGGATTGATGATATCGTTGGTGATAGTCATTCTCGCACTGGCGTTGCTTGCGCTTATCGGGTTCCTGTTTATGAAACCTAAGAATGAGATTGTGGAGGGACAGGCTGAAGCTACCTCCGTGCGCATCTCCGGCAAACTTCCCGGCAGGGTGATGGACATCTACGTGGAGGAAGGACAGAATGTGAAGAAGGGTGACACGCTCATACACATCCATTCCACTCTTGCCGATGCCAAGCTGTACCAAGCCGAGGCTATGAAACAAGCCGCAAGCGCACAGAACAAGAAAGTGGACACCGGCACACGTAAACAGATCGTGGAAAGCGCCTATGACCTGTGGCAACAGGCATCAGCCGCACGTTCCATAGCCGAAAAAACCTACACGCGTCTTGAAAACCTGTTCAAGGAGGGTGTGGTGTCAGAGCAAAAGCGTGACGAAGCTAAAGCGGCATTTGACGCGGCAGTAGCAGGCGAGAACGCAGCCAAGAGCCAGTACAATATGGCGAAAGAAGGCGCGCAGAAAGAGGATAAAGAAAGCTCTCTTGCCCTTGTGGACGTGGCGCAAGGCGGAGTGATGGAAGTTGAGGCACTTCTTCAGGACCAGTATCTGACAGCTCCCGCCGACGGACAGATAGATGTGATATATCCTCATGAAGGTGAGCTTGTGTCGCTCGGGACTCCGTTGATGAGCCTTGTGAAGCTCGACGACAAGTGGGTTACGTTCAATGTGCGCGAGGAGATGCTCAACGACCTTCCCATGGACAAGGAGATAGAGGTGATGGTGCCTGCGCTCGACAAGAAGAGAATCAAGGTGAAGGTGTACTATGTGCGCGACATGGGTTCTTACGCTGTGTGGCGTTCCACCAAGGCTACCGGCGAATGGGACAGCCGCACCTTCCAGATAAAGGCACGTCCGCTTGAAGATGTTCCCGGACTACGCCCCGGAATGTCGATAATCTACGATGCCCCCAAGCATTAACCATATTATATAGACCTTTTTAACGGAAAAGAGATGAATACTTTACTGAATGCGATAAAATACGGAGTCAGGCAGCTTGTAAGCCGCCCGCTGTACATCCTTGTGATGATAGGGGTGCCTGTGGCGTTCTCTCTTTTCTATCTGAGCCTGATGGACAACGGTCTTCCGCTGCAAACTCCGGTGGCAGTGGTGGATCTTGACAACACCGAGCTTTCGAGAAAAGTGATACGCAATCTCGGAGCGGGCGAACTCGTGAGCATCAACTATAAGGTGGACAGCTACGAGGAAGCTATGTCGCTTGTGAAAGCCAATAAAGTGTACGGATTCTTTATGATTCCCCGCAACTTCCAGCGTGATGCCGAGTCGCGACGCGAAACATGCATCACCTATTACTGCAATATGGCTTACTTTATTCCCGGAACCCTCTCTTTCAAAGGGTTTAAGCAGACTGCCGTAACAACATCGGGAGGTATAGCCATGACAACGCTGGTGGGCGCGGGTGTCAATCAGTCGCTTGTGGAGACAATGCTGCAGCCTGTCACTGTGCAGGATCATCCATTGGGCAATCCTTGGCTTAACTACGCTATCTATCTTGGCAATTTCCTGCCGTGTCTGCTGCAGCTGATAATATTTCAAGTAACTGCATTTGCGCTTCTTGACGAAATAAAGCGCGGCACCTCGCCGGCATGGCTCCGCAGCGGAGGCGGTTCGATCGTCATAGCCGCAGCCGGCAAGCTGATGCCTCAGTTTGTGATTTTCTCGGTTGTGGGACTGTTCATGCAGTCGCTGATGTACGGTTACAATCATTTTCCGCTCAACGGCAGTGTATGGGCTATGATAGCGTCGATGCTTCTTCTTGTGGCGGCATCGCAGGCTATGGCACTCACCATATGCTGCATAACGCCCAACCTGCGCATAGCATTGTCGCTGCTGTCGCTCACCGGTATACTCTCGTTCTCAATAGCGGGATTCTCATTCCCGGTGGAGGACATGTATCCTTCGATAGGAATCCTGTCGTTCCTGCTTCCAATAAGATATTACTTCCTTATCGCAGTGAATGTGGCTCTTAACGGTTACGACATTTATTACTGCCGCTGGGACTTCATATGCCTTATACTGTTTATGATTGTGCCTTTCACGGCACTTTGGAAACTAAAGCGTTACTCATCCCGTCCGGTGTACGTGCCTTAGTGGGTACTTAATAATATGAAGAGTTATGAAAGGAATCTTGAATAATATAAAAGAATGGTGGCTTACACTTTTCCTGACCTGGAAAAATGAGTATAAGCTCGTGTTCAAGGATGCAGGTGTGCTCCTGTATTTCTTCGCGTTGCCGTTGCTGTACCCCATCGCCTATACACTTATATATAATCCGGAACTTGTGACCCAAGTGCCTGTGGCTATTGTGGACAACAGCCGCACCGCCGACAGCCGTGAGTTTTCGAGAATGCTCGATGCCACACAGAATGTGGAGGTGAAAGGCTACGCCGCCAATATGGAGGAGGCTAAACGCTGGATGAAGGAGCGCAAGGTGTACGGCATACTTGAGATTCCGGAGGACTACGCTCGCCGTATAGGACGAAACGAACAGGCAGTGATGCAGATATACTGCGACGTGAGCCTTCTGCTCCGTTACCGTGAGATACTCTTCGCAATAACTGACTTGTCACTTAAACTCGGAAGCGATATACGCGCTGAACTGCTTGACCCCACTCCAGCCACGGCGGTGCTGTCATCGGCAGGGGAAAACGCGACTATAGGCACGCAGTCGTTCTTCCTTGGCGACGTTTCGCAGGGATTTGCTTCGTTTATCATGATGGGTATCGTGGTGTTCATCCTCCAGCAGAGTATGGTGCTCGGAGTGATGATGCTTGGCGGCGGCAGCTACGAACGTCGTCAGCGCAACCATGGCATAGACCCTCTTGAGGTGCCGGGTCCCATGTCGGCTTCCATCTTAGGCAGAGCGTTCTGTTATCTCACGCTTTATGCGCCGCTTGTGATTTATATTCTTCATTATGTGCCGTTGATGTTCAAGCTCCCTCATGTGGGCGATCCGCTGGATTTCCTTGCGCTGATGCTCCCAATGATGCTTGCTGCTACATTCATGGGTCAGATACTTCGCCCTCTTGTCACGGAACGCGAGACATCCTTCCTGATTTTTGTGTTTACTTCCGTCATTTTCCTCTTCGCGTCAGGCATCACCTGGCCGAGAAGCGACATGAGCGGTGTATGGCTTATGTTCAGCAGCCTTATTCCTTGTACATGGGGAAGCGAGGGTTTTGTAGCCATCTCATCCAACGGAGCTTCGTTGTCCGATGTCAAGACAGCTTACTACATGCTGTGGATTCTTGCCGTGGCGTTCTACTTTATAGCCCTGAATGTGGAGAAGCTGTGCCAACGCCGTGACTTGCGACATTACAAGGTGCCCTCGATGCGGTAAAGGCATCAATCTTCGTAAGGAGTGGTGTCGGTTATGCCGGCTTGTGCGAGAGCCTCGCGCCGTTCCACGCAAGTGCCGCATTTTCCGCAGTGCTTTTCACCTCCTTTGTAACATGAATAAGTGGTGGAATAGTCTATTCCAAGACGTTTTCCGCGTGCCGCTATCTCTCCTTTTGTGAGATGGGTGTAAGGGGCTTTGACCTTTATGTGCTCGTAAGTGCCGGCTTGCACCGCCCGGTCCATAGCGTCGACAAATTCGGGTCGGCAGTCAGGGTATATGGCGTGGTCTCCGGCATGGTTGGCTATCATGATGCTTTTAAGTCCGCGGCTTTCGGCAAGTCCTGCTGCTATCGACAGCATTATGCCGTTGCGGAACGGCACGACGGTCGACTTCATGTTGTCGTCGGCATAATGTCCTTCCGGGATCGCATCGGCTCCGCTCAACAGCGAACTTTCAAAATATTTGCTCATAAAGTCGAGCTTTATTTCTATAAGTCCTATTCCGAGAGCTTCGCAGTGTTGCCGTGCGCAGGCTATCTCGCGTTCATTGTGGTTAGAGCCGTAGTTGAAAGTCACAGCAAGAGCTATCTCTTCATTATAATCATGCAGCATTGTCACGGAATCCATGCCGCCCGACAATACCATCAGCGATTCATTCTTGGGCATAAGCGGTAAAGAGTGTTTAGAAGTTGTTGCGGAAGGAGGCGAGGAGACGGGCCTTGACCATGTCCTGATGCTCGGAGTCGCCGTAGTTGGCGAAAGGATAGATGGATATTCCGCCGCGGGGAGTGAACAGCCCTATGACTTCAATATAGCGGGGATCCATGAGCTTGACAAGGTCCTTCATTATGATGTTGACACAATCCTCGTGGAAGTCGCCGTGGTTGCGGAAGCTGAACAGGTAAAGTTTCAGGCTCTTGCTTTCCACCATCTTTTCCCGGGGGATGTAGTTTATGATTATTTTAGCGAAGTCAGGTTGTCCGGTTTTGGGACAGAGGGATGTGAACTCGGGGCATGTGAATGTCACGAGATATTCGTTGTCGGGGTGCTTGTTGACGAATGTCTCAAGCACTTCGGGGGCGTACTGCACCGGGTATTTCACACCTTGGTTACCCAGCAGAGTCACCCCCACAAGTTCTTCGTCAGTTCGTTGCATTTACTTTTTCTTAAATGTGGGTTCAGTCACTTTCAGGCGTTCACCTGCATCCTTAGCCACGGCGCGGTAATATTCTTCGGAATAACCGCCGTACTGGGGGAAGCGGCACTGTCCTTCAGGAGTGAGTTCAAACACTCCCGGCGAGGTTTCATACTTGATGTTGCCGTCCATGTATTTTACCAACAGATAATCGCCGAGTTTCTTGAATTCGCTTGTTGAATGTTCAGCCCAATGGTGCGAGAATTCGGAAAGTTCCTTGCGCTGGCTTTCAGCGGGAAGGGAAGCAACTCTTGCTTCGGTCTCTTTCACGGCTTTCTCCATAGCGTCCTCAAGCCCGTTCTGCACACGGCGGATGTCGGGTATCATCTGAGAGTAGCGGTTGTAAGCCTGATTTGCTACATAGTTGTGTACCCAGAACGCAGCATCCCAGGAAAGTGTCACCATGTCACCGTTGCCGGGGGCATAGCAGTGGGGCACTTCGGTCAGGCACGAATATATGGGCACATACACGCAGGTGTTAGTGTCGTCGACACCGAACCACAGCACGCCTTTCATAGCCTCGGGCACTTCGTCGCGCAGCTGCGCCACAAAGGTGAATCCGGTCTGCTGAGTAGCGATGGCACGTTCATTGGTGTATTCCACACTGTCCACAGTGAAGGTCATGGGTCGCCAACGGTAAGGCACTTTGTAGGGTCCTGCACCCACGTCCTTTGTCATGTCGAAAGGAGTGTCCTCGAAGTGGTCGCGCATAGCCCACTGCATGTCACGCACAGTTAACGCACTGTCAGGCTTTACCCATAGAGGCATAACTTCGTCCTCTCCGTTCATAATCCACGGAAGGTAGCGGTCCATCCCTTCAGCATGGCGGTTGAAGAATGACCAGATGCGAGCGTCACAACCTCGGAGCGCACCGAAGTCGGTAACGGCATATGCTTTAGAGAAGTCGAAATCCTCGTCTTTACCTTTATAATATCCTTTGCGTCGGGCGAAGTCTATTACATCGGGGGAGTAGAGCGTTTCGGGGTCTTTGAGCGGGAACTTGTGTATGCGCGGATGATTGGCATGACCTGAAATCATTCCGTCAGGGATGCGCCTTGCCACCCACACTGCGCCCTTTTCGTCAGGACCTTTGCCTATGAGGTCCATAATCCATGCCTCTTTTCCGTCAGCTATGGAGAATGACTCGCCTTCGCTGTAATAGCCGTGGGTGTTAACCAGGTCAGTCATTACTTTTATCGCTTCACGGGCGGTTTTGGCACGTTCAAGTGTAATGTAGATGAGAGAGCCGTAATCGATGATTCCCTTGGGGTCCTGAAGTTCGGCGTGTCCTCCCCATGTGCTCTCGCTGATGGCGAGTCCATGCTCGTTCATATTGCCTATGGTGGCGTAAGTGTGCCTTACCTGAGGTATTTCGCCCAGATATTTGCCGGTGTCCCATTCGTAGACTTTGCGCATGGCACCTTCGGGATAGTCGGCGGCGGCTGATGAGTACAGTTCGCCGTAAAGGCTATGGGAATCGGCGGCGTAGGTTATCATCACACTTCCGTCAGCGGTAGCTCCGGGAGTGGCGATAAGGCTTGTGCAGGCAAGTGCCGCTCCCGTGGCTACGGAAGCGAACACTGCTGCAGTTGTGATTTTTTTTATCATATAGGATTAGTTACGTATAAAATTATTTGTTGGGGAATCTCAGCACGGTGAAGGAGTAAGGAGGCATCACGTAGTCACCGGTAAAGTCAATGACACCTTCGATGGGCGCAACCTGTGTTCCTTCCGGAGTTCCTGTGAGCAAAGTGAAGTTCACTTTGCCGCTCTTAAGGCTTTCGGTGCTTTGGAGATTAGTGTTGACTTCCACCGGAAGCATATTCACAAGCTTAACGATAATGTCACCGGTCTCGGGATCAACCACGGTGGATGTTCCCACTCTCACCTTCACTTCCTCGCTGTCAGTGTCAAGATTGGTTATAGCCGGTACATAAGTTGTGCCGCTATTCTGTCCATACATGCGCTGTACGTAGTAGTCGGGAGTGAGGTTGATGTTGGTGTTGTCGAAATATATAAGGTCAGGAACCCACTGGGTGTGGTTCTTTTTAGCCAAAAGGGGAGCGTAAGACGACATTTCCACAACATCGCCGTTGCGTTCCACGGCTGTGAGGTAAAGCGCGTCAGTAAGCGCAACTTCAAGATTGGAGGGACGACCGTTCATGTGGGATGCGTATTCACCAAGATATACCTTAGTTCCGCCACGGCGGTACTTGTCGTAATAGTCCTGATTGTGGATGAGCCATCCGGGGCTTACATAATAGTGCTCGTCGACAATGGGAATGTTGTTTTCAACAGCAAAACGCCATCCTTCCTCATAGTCGGGACCTTCGTAGAACGGACCTACGGTGCCTACCACTATCATTTCGGGATAAGCTTTCTTAATGGCGTTGTATATCATGAGGAATCGTGTCTTGAAAGCGTCAGTGATAAGGTCCTCGTTGCCTATACCTATATATTTAAGATTGAACGGTTCGGGATGACCGGCTTTGGCACGTTCAGCGCCCCATTTGGTGTTTACATCGCCGTTGGCGTACTCGATGAGGTCAAGGATATCCTGCACATAAGCGTCCATTTCGCTCATGGGTATGCCTCCTTGTTGACCTTCGGCAGTAAGTAAATCGCAGGAATGATGGGCTTTCCATGCTGAATTCTGGCAAGGCACTCCGGCAGCAAGCACGGGAAGCGGTTCTGCATCGATGTCCTCGCAGAAGAGGAAGTATTCATAATAGCCGAGTCCGCGGGTCTGGTGGTAGCCCCAAAGGTTACCCATTCCTTTTCGTGCTTCAAGGTCGCCGATAGAGCCTTTCCAGTCGTAGATGTTGTCGACACCGTTACCGTGGGCTACACAACCGCCGGGGAAACGTACAAATTGAGGCTTAAGGTCGGCAAGAGTCTGTGCAAGATCGGCGCGAAGACCGTTTTTGCGTCCTTTAAATGTATTTTCGGGGAACAATGAAATCATGTCGAGGTTGATTGTCCCTTTTTTCTTGGGAAGAATGCGGAGAGTAGTGCTGTCACATGATTCTTTTGCTGTGAGGACAGCTTCGATGCTTTTCCAGTCGCTTCCTGCGGGAATGTTTACGCTCTTGGATGCGATAGTCTTTCCTGCGGGAGACACAAGGCTAACTTCAAGGCTGTTGGCTGATGGAGCATTGGCTTTGATAGAGAAGTTATAGTTTTCGCCTTTCTTTACCGGAATTCCGTCATAACCGGTGTTGTATAAAGCCACACCCGGCTTGGTTATGTCAAGAGCCAAGTAATGAGCGTTGTTGGTGTGAATGGGATTTTCGGTGGCAATCTCCGATTTATAGTTTCCGTTGCCTTTGAAAGACCAAGCGTACATTGAATCCCAGTTTTGGCGGGAGTGGTCGGCTGCGCTGTATTCAAAGTCTCGGTTCTGCACAAGTTCGCCGTATAGACCTCCGTCGGCAGCATAGTTGATGTCCTCGAAGAATATTCCCATGAGCTTGTCGCTTATCGGCTTGGAATGGTGGGGCTGCAGGCGTACAGTCATGTTAAGCGGCTTAAGGTCCTTGAAGCGGTCCTTGTCGCCGGCAGTGGTCTGAGCGTACTGCGCGCCACGGCGGTTGCCTGCGTTCATGGCTGTGAGGTAGCTTTTAAGCGGAGCAGCCGGCACTTTCAGTATTGAGCCGGAGTAAGTTTTCTCTCCTACAGTTTCAGTGGCGGGAGTTCCCATGCGGAATGAAGAGGGGAGAGTGCGGGCGTTTGCTGCGGAAGAGTATTCCTGCGGCATCCAGTTGGTGAGGTTGGGAGAAGTGGTATAGGCGAGTACGGTCTTAGCCTTGTCGGGGTTGAAAGTCACGCCCCACATCTGATTGTTGTCATCGTAGGCAATCACGGGGAAAAACATTCTTTTGGCTGAGCCCCATGCGCCGAAGTCGCTGCTTAATACGGTGCGGTTGTCAGCAAACGGTTTCCATTCGCCGGAATGGGAGCACTTGGTGGCAATTTTCATGCCGCCGGTTCCGTCAGGTTGTGAATAAACGAAAATCTCAACAGAATCTTTCTGCAGAGAGCATTGTTCTTGAGCATTGATAGAAAAGGCTCCGATTGTTGTCGCAACAATGGCGGCAAGAATTTTTTTAGATTGCACGATGTTCATGATAAGGTTATCGGTTTAATTGGTTAATACAATACAAATTTAATGAAAAATTTCGGGAACGACAAACGCATGTCGTCGAACCAGTGTAAACAGTTACGGTTATTTAATCAAACCATGGAAATGTGCCGGCGCAAAGGGTACCAAAGATACCCGCGGACAACTTTGTCGGGGAACATGCGCTTGACGAAGCTTACATAGCGTTGCACCTGGTGATAATAGGATTTAGGTTCTTCTTCGCCAAACTTGAAGTCCACGACATCGATGCCTCCGTCGGCAGTCCACACCACACGGTCAGGACGGTAATGGCACACTTCGTTTTCTTTCGACACCGCGATGAGGGGACGCTCGTTGAGAAGGCGAGTGTAGCCTTCGAACCAGCGGTCGACACGCTCGTCATCCAATGCTTCCTTAAGCTGGGCTATTACGTCATCCACTTCGCCGGCTTCGATAAATCCTTTCATGGCTCTTCGGCGCACTGCTTTTTCCACGTCGTCACGGTGGCGGATGTCAGTCATCACCGAGTGAAGTATTATGCCCCGCAAACGCGGACGTTCCATCTCCTCTATGTCCTCGATGCGGCTTAATGCCCATAGGTTCTCGTTGTCGTAAGCGTAATAGTCAGGGACAGGAATGTCCGTCACAGTTCTTTCTGATTTTTTGTTGACAGTAGGAGTCCCCAGGCGGAATACTTCTTCTCCGTCCACTTTGTCCGATAACGGCACTATCAGATTGGAGCCGGGAAGAACGCTTTCGCAATATTCAGGGCTTACCGAAGAGAATGCCTCTTCCAAGCTTTGGTTGACACGTGATATCTCATTAAGCGATTCCGTGAACTTATATCCTATTATCAATTCTTTTATCGCACGAGTGAATCCCACATAGGTCTTGTTGATTATATCCACAATCTCCTTGCGGGTGTTGAGGATGTATTGTTCCCGAAGGTCAGTCTCGATGAGTTTCTTCTGTGACTTTAGCGGAATGAAGGGAGGAATTGCCTCGGGAGAAAAATAGCGGTTGTTAAGCGATGAGATGGGCGCACCAGTCGCAGTGTCGGTGGTGCGGAACCATACCAGGCTAGCATGAGTTCCTGATTTCACATATTCCCAGTCGACCAACGGAATGTGCACGCACGGGAATTCAAGACCTTTGGACTTGTGGATGGTCATGACCCTTATAGCCTGCACATCGCTCGGAGTGTCAAGGCTCTTGTCGCATCCGCGCTCATCCCACCATTTTAAGAAAGAATGCAGGTCGGCTGTCAGGCATTGCGACGTGAAGTCAAACACCAGGTCCTGGAATGCGCTTATAAATATATTCTCAGAATGGAGAATGTCACTGTTAAGATAACGCACCACAATTCTCTCGACAAGCGAAGGAAGGCTTACGCATGACATCTCTTCGGCTTCGTGAGCCATCTTTTCCGGAGCATCCTCGCTGTTCAGCGCTTTGCTTATGGCAATACGGTGATCCTGTTCGGTGGCTAAGTAATACTGGAAGCGGGTGTTGATGCGCAGCATTCTCTGATAGTCGTTCTCGGCATGGTCAGGCGATGACGTGTTGTGGTTGTCAAGATACCTCATCACGCTCACTATGAGTTTGACCGCAGGAGAACCGCTGATGCGGAGTGCTTCTTCCGACATGATTCTTATGTCGCGCAGTGCGTTGTCGCATTGGCGCGCGTTAAGAAGGAACTGTATTATCTCCTCAGCTTCGGAGTTCTTGTTGACAAGGATGGCTATGTCCTGTTGCCTGTAACCGGAGTCGAGTTGGCGTTTTATTTCGTCAAGCATTGACTCAAAAGCCTCTGACTTTTCGTTGTAAGGAAATGCTTTCACATACCCTTCGTAATCGGTTTTCTTCACTTTCTGTATTACATTGCTGTAGATATCCTCGACATCCAACTGCCCGGCAAGGTAAGTGAAGATGGTGTTGTTGAACCTTACAATTTCAGGCGCGCTACGCCAGTTGCTGTTTTCCTCCGGAGTATTGCCGTGTATTTCGCTTTGTAGCTTAAACTCGTCAGGCACATCTTTCACAATAAGGTCAGGATCGGAGTTACGGAAGCGGTAAATTGACTGCTTTTCGTCGCCGATGATGAGATTGTCGTTGTCAGTGGCAAGACTTTCCCTGACAAGTGAGCTAAGATTCAGCCATTGCAGCCGTGATGTGTCCTGAAATTCATCGATAAGGAAATGCCTGAGCCGCACTCCCATGCGCTCGTATATGAACGGAGCTTCTTCCTGATTGATGATGCGGCACAGAATGTCGTTGGTGTCGGAAAGCAGAATGGCGTTGTTGTCATTACGGCTTTCAAGCGACTTTCTTTTGATTTCGCCTAATAGCCCGAGGTTGTATATGCTGTTTTTTATGATGGGGTACAGCAGTATATTGTCCTGCGTGGCAAACGCCAATTCTATCAGCGAGGTAAGCAGGGCATCGGTAGAGTCATCAGGCTCTTTGCCTTTCTTGTAGCGTTTGGTCCAGTAGCCTTTAGTGCTGTCAATAGGGGGGAAAAGCCCGTTACTCCAAGCGTCAAGCTTATCATTGATGTATTTTACCGTTCCATTGCCTGCATTTTCTATGATTGCCGGAATGGTGGACTTGGCAAATTCAAAGAAATCGTTTTTCAGTCCCTCTTCCGCTTCGTGCAGCTGGCGGTTGAATTTTATTATCAGTTCCGGGTTGTCCAGATAAGCATCGATTGCCTTGGCGTTCAATTTATAAGTTTCGCTGAGCGCTTTCAGCGTGAAGTCCTTGATGTCCTTTACTACCTGTGACTTGCGGTTGAAGATGTTGAATGTCTTGCCGTCGTGAATGCGGAACGACATGTATTTCTTCAGCCAGTCGATTATGTGAAGATAGTGGGGGTCGCGTTCAAGTTCTTCATTGGTGATGCGGTTAATCGATGACAACATCTCATTTATGCCTACCATTATGGCGTTCATGTCGTCAAGTTCCACGTCGTAATTGCCGGTTAGGCTCGCTTCACGCGCGAAAGTGCGTAACACGGTCTGGAAAAAGGAGTCGATTGTAGCTACATTGAAGTTGGTGAAGTCACACAGCAAATTTCTCAGAGCTTTGGCGGCGTGTGACCTCAGTTCATCGGGAGAGCAGTTAAAATCCTTTTGCAGGATGCTTTCGTAATCGCTCTTTTCCCCCTTGGATGAAGGCGCACCGGCAAGCAAAGATAATTGCTTCACAATTCTGCGCTTCATCTCCTCGGTGGCTTTGTTGGTGAACGTAATCGCCAATATGGCGCGGTGTCTGTTGTTGCGAGACGACAGCCGGTATTCGCCATTCTGATTTTTTTCGCCGAGCAGAAGCCGTATATACTGGTAGGTGAGGGTATAAGTCTTTCCTGAGCCTGCGGAAGCTTTGTGAATGATGAGCATGTTACAACAGTCAGATTATGCGTGCTTTGTATCCGGCGCTTTTTAGTGCGTCCACAACCTCCTTGCGGCGGTCGCCCTGTATGAGTATTTCACCTCCGCGTGCCGAGCCTCCTGTGGCAAGCCGTTTTTTCAGCATTGAGGCGAGTTGCTGCAACTCTTCATCGGAGCCTTCAAATCCGGTTATTATTGTGGCTTGTTTTCCTGCACGGTGTTTTTTCTCCAGCACCACATCAAGGCGCATGGATTTCTTACGCTTGTTCTCCTCCTCTTCAGGCGCAGGAATTTTTTCGTTAGGGTTGGATTGTGGCAAATCAGGGTTGGAAGCCAAAAACGCTTTCAGCGCGTCCTCCATGTTATTGGATAGAGTCATAGGAGAATGAGGTGCTGTCAGGTTCGTCAATAAAAGTTTCTTCGATATTAACCACCGAGTCCGGTGAATACTGGTTGGTGGATCTCACAATCTGTTTCAGCATCGCGCTATGAGCCATGTCCTCTACCGGAATGGAGTTGAAAAACTTATTTACGGTGGTTGAATCGGTGTTATAGGCAAGGTGGAAACACTGAACGGCATAGCCAATATTTTCGGAAGCTTCAACCTCGTCGGCAATTTTCATGTACAGGATTGACAACCGGCACAGCAGGTCAACGTCCTTTTCGGGCGCGCTTACCTGTTCTTCGAGAATGTCGGTGCATATTTCCGATGCTTTTTCCGGTTTATTTTGTTCAAGGGCAGTCTCGGCATTCTCCACATCCTCAGTGGAAGCCGAAATGCAGCTTGATGTGAGTATCGCTATTCCAATGGATACTGACAACAGATATTTAGATACTCTTTTCATAAATAAGGAGATTATAGTTTCTTTTCGTAGCGGTAAGCCACGCCTTCTTTGCCTAAGGTGATGGAACGGTCGTCGAAGTCAACCAACTTGCGGCTCATTGCGGGCGCGACACTGCCTATGAGCGAAGTATCGCCGACACAACGGACTGTGGAGAGGTCGTTGTTGATGATAAGGGAGTCGTTTCTTACATCCCATGTGCCTTGGACCTCCATTGTCAGCACTTCCGGAAGCTGATTGCGCACTACACAGGTGCCGTCCTTTTTAAGCTCGTACATGGGCAAGGTGTCGGACAGCTCCACATTGTAATATTCACCTACTATCTTTTGTGCCTTGGATGATAGTTTGCTGCAACCGGTCAATATCATCCCTATACCCAAAATGATTAAGACTATTCCTTTCATGACTCTTCGGTTATCGTCGTGAGCGTCGTGCTTGACCTTGCCGATGATTACTATGA
>DAAL01000235.1 GCA_001701065.1 Bacteroidales bacterium GP4 | reverse complement strand
TGGACCTTGATGGAACGCATGTTCTATCTCTACGATGATTGACAATAACCTTAATTGTAATAATATGAAGTTGAAAAATATAATTTCCTTGAGCATTTTTGTCCCGATGATGTTGGGGGCACAGGATGTGACGGTTCCCGTATCGGAGTCACAGGAGCCTATGATGAAAGGACAGTTTGAACCATCATGGGAATCTTTGTCGAACTACGAAGTGCCTGAATGGTTCCGTGACGCGAAGTTTGGAATATGGGCGCATTGGGGACCTCAATGTGTGGAAGGCTCCGGCGACTGGATGGCGCGTTCTCTTTATATTGAAGGAAGCAATGAGTACAAGCATCACGTCGAGAATTACGGGCATCCTTCGGAAGTGGGATTTAAGGATATACTGCCGCTTTTTAAAGCGGAGAACTGGGATCCTGACTACTTGGTGGGGTTGTATAAAAAGCTCGGAGCAAAGTACTTTTTTGCGCTTGGCAATCACCATGATAATTTCGACCTATGGGATAGCCAATATCAGGAATGGAATTCTAAAGCCATTGGACCTAAAAAAGATATTCTTGCCGGCTGGGCTGAGGCATGCCGTAAGCACGGGTTGAAGTTTGGTGTAAGTCTTCACGCTGACCATGCATGGAGTTGGTACGAACCTTCCCGCCGTTATGACAGGAATGGACCTAAAGCTGGAGTGCCTTATGACGGACGAATGACAAAAGAGGATGGAAAAGGGCTGTGGTGGGAAGGTCTTGACCCGCAGAAACTGTATGCGCAGAATCATCCTGACAGTTACGGCTCATGGTGTGACGGGATGATTCATTCACAGTGGGCATGGGGAAATGGAGTAGCTTTACCTACTGTGGAATATTGCACTAATTTTTATAACCGTACCCTTGATGTGATAAACCGATATAATCCCGATTTGTTGTATTTCGATGTAACAGGGGTGCCGTTTTATCCTATCAGTGATGCAGGATTGAAAATTGCCGCACACTTCTATAACCACAATCAAGCTACTCATCCTAAGGAATTCTCTGCTGTGATGTTTGGTAAGATTCTTACTGATGAGCAGAAAGAAGCTTTAGTGTGGGATGTTGAGCGCGGTGCGCCCAATTATATTCCGGAAAAGCCCTGGCAGACTTGTTCATGTATAGGCGGATGGCATTACAACAGCGGTATATATGAAAACAATTGGTACAAATCGGCTGCTGAAGTGGTGAAACTTCTTGCTGATGTAGTCAGCAAAAATGGTAATCTGTTGCTGAGTGTGCCTTTACGTGCCGACGGGACATTTGATGAAAAGGAAGAGAAGATTATAAATGAAATAGGCGATTGGATGGCTGTAAACGGCGAAGGTATCTATTCAACCCGTCCATGGCATATATTCGGTGAGGGACCCATTGCTGATTCCGATATTGCTATAAATGCCCAAGGGTTTAATGAAGGTGCCTATATCAAAGCCGGCTCTGATGAAATACGATTTACTCAGACACCTAAGAATATTTATGCTATAGTGCTTGGAATGCCTGAGAATAACGAAATAATAATAAAGTCGTTTGGAACAGAATCACCCTATTATAAAAAGAATATAAAGCAGGTGGAACTTTTGGGGTACGGTAAAGTGAAGTGTAGCCGTAATTCGGAAGGATTAAAGGTTGTAATACCGGCTGATGCACCTAAAAGTATTGCACCCGTGTTTCGTATACGAAAATAATTAACCTTATAATAATATGATAAAAAATTCTTTGATATTGCTCGCTGCGGGAGCGTTGTTGGTTGCCTGCAAGGAGAATAAAGTAAGTTACGACATTGATTCCGTGGCATCGCCCAACGGAACAGAAGTGTTTCAGCCCGATTGGGAAAACATAGCCCAGAACTATGAGTTCCCCGAATGGTTTAAGGATGCCAAATTCGGTATCTTCATCCATTGGGGCGTATATTCCGTTCCTGCTTATGGCAATGAATGGTATCCGCGCAATATGTATCAGGAAGGAAGCAACGAGTATGAACATCACCGTAAGACTTACGGCGATCACACTCAATTCGGGTACAAGGATTTCATCCCTATGTTCAAGGCTGAAAACTTTAATCCTGACGAATGGGCTGAATTGTTCAAGAATTCAGGAGCAAAATATGTGGTTCCGGCGGCTGAACATCATGACGGATTCGCCATGTACGACAGTGACCTTAATGAGTGGAATGCAGTGGACATGGGTCCGCATAAAGATATAATAGGTATGCTTAAAGGAAGCATCGAGAAAGAAGGGCTTACATTCGGTGTGTCATCCCACCGTGCCGAGAACGCTTGGTTCTTTAACGGCGGCATGAAATTTCCTTCCGATGTGCAGGATTCCACCATTACCTTGTACGGGCGACGCTATGACGACCAGAAATATACCGAGGACTATGCACGGGAATGGTTGACCCACACACGTGAAATTGTGGATAAATATCAGCCTAAACTTTTGTGGTTTGACTGGACTGTCAATGACTCTGTTTTGATGCCATATTTCAATAAATTCCTTGCCTATTACTACAACAATGCCATTGACTGGAACGAGGGAGTTGTAGTGAGCACAAAACAAGGCTATCCCACTAATGTTCAGGTATGGGACATGGAACGCGGCAAGTCCGACAAGATGATGCAGTTCCCGTGGCAGACCGATACATCCATAGGCACAAAATCGTGGGGCTATCTCGCCGATGAGGTGTACAAGACCCCCGGTCAGATAGTGGATGATCTTGTGGATATCGTCAGCAAGAACGGAAATCTCCTTTTAAATATAGGACCACGACCTGACGGAACCATTCCTGACGAGCAGAAGGATATACTTTTGTCCATAGGTAAGTGGCTTGATGTCAACGGTGAGGCGATTTATGGCACCCGTAGTTGGAAAAAGTACGGCGAAGGCGATACTCAGGGCACTAAAGGCTCTTTCTCCGACAATGAAGCTACAGCCTATACACCGCAGGACTTTCGTTTTACTACCAAGGGCAATGACTTCTATGTCATAGCGTTGGAGTGGGGCGATAAGGATATTATAGTTAAGTCGCTGACTGAAGATGTGATAGGCGACGCTGACATAAAAGAGGTGAAAATGCTCGGTTCGGATGAGAAAATCAACTGGGAAAAGACAAAGGACGGCTTGAAGCTTTCTTTCCCCGCTGAAAAACCATGTGATTTCGCTTATTCATTTAAAATATCATTCGATAAGCCGGTAGGCGAGAATCTTAAGTCGGAAGCTTCTAACGAAACCATGAAGCACGGAGGTTAATATTTATCAAGATGAAGAGTGGAAAATTGTGGTCGGCGGTCTCGGGACTGATGCTGCTTGGCGGCATGGCGGTGTCCTATGCTACTGAAGTGGCTGTGCCGGTGAAAGACGGAACTGTTAATCTGAACTTCTTGAAAGATAATACGGTCAGGGTGACTTACGGCGCGTCCCGGGACTCATCGGTGCCTGAACTTGTGTACATATCCGCCGGCGACTACAACGGTAATGTCAAAGAACAGAACATAAACGATTCCGTAAAGTGCTACAGCACTCCTGCCATGTCAGTGTACGTTGACACCAGTAATCTTACGGTGTCGGTTGCCGACAAAAACGGTGTCCTTTTTTCAACAGAACCGCTTGAGAAAGGACGGCTCATCTGGTCAGGTAATGACGGGGAGCATCTTTACGGTCTCGGACAGTTTCAGGACGGTTTTGTGGATGTCAAGAATCTTTCACGCCGGTTGACGCAGGTCAATACCCAGATTTCGGTGCCGATGGTGCTGTCAAGCAACGGCTACGGAATACTGTGGAATAATTACGGATTGACTGAGTTTAACCCTTCGGACAGTTTTGTGTCGCTTGACAAGAGTTCGGCGGAAGGTGAACGGACGGAAGTCGACGTAACCTCCACCGAGGGCAACAAAAAAGAGTTGCGTGAGTCCAACCGTTTCTCGGTAAAAATCAATATTCCGAAGGCAGGACGCTATGCGCTCTTGCTTGATGCGGGGCAGAAGATGGCTCGCAGCCACAATCTTGCCATTGACGGCAAAACGGTCATAGACATGCACAATCTGTGGTTGCCTCCCACGGCATCGACCATCGTGGAGCTTTCAGCCGGGGAACATCAGCTTGAAGCATCGCTTGAAAAGGACGACAAGCCGGTAGTGGGCTATCGATTGGTCGATGATAGTTCGGAGTTCTATTCGCCCATGGCTGACAACGTTGACTTCACCGTGTTTGCCGGCAGTCCAGATGAGGTAGTCGCTTCTTACCGTTCGCTTACCGGGGAAGTTCCCATGCTTCCACGCTGGGGACTCGGCTACGTGCATTGCCGTGAACGTTTCCACTCGCAGGATGAACTGCTGTCGACAGCCTCCAAGTTCCGTGAAAGGGGAATTCCTGTTGATGTCATAGTCCAGGACTGGCAGTACTGGGGAAAGCTTGGCTGGAATGCCATGGATTTTGACAAGGACAACTATCCTGACCCTGCGTTGATGGTGGACAGTCTTCATGCGATGGACATGCATCTGATGCTTTCGGTGTGGTCCAAGATTGACCCTGCATCGGAAGTCGGCAAGAAAGCTCTTGCCGCAGGGCATTATATCCCCGATACTGACTGGATTGACTTTTTCGATAATAATGCCGCTGACTTCTACTGGGACAATTTCAGTTCAAGGCTATTGCCTTACGGTATTGATGCATGGTGGCAGGATGCCACGGAACCTGAAAATGACGACTTGGACGGGCGATATGTGCGTAAAGGCACGTTAAGCGGCGAAAAAGTGAGGAATGTGTATCCCGTGGCAGTGAATGAACGTGTATATAAGGGACTTCGCGAGGACGATCCGTTGCGTCGCACCATGATAATGACCCGCAGCGGGTTCTCCGGTATTCAGCGTTACGGCGTAGTGCTGTGGAGCGGCGATGTAGGCAATGACTGGACTACCTTCCGCCGGCAGATAGCCGGAGGCCTCGGATTGATGGCTTCAGGAATCCCTTGGTGGACTTACGATGCCGGTGGGTTCTTCCGTCCTCGTGACCAATACAACGATGCCGATTACATTGAGAGAATGCTGCGATGGATTCAGACAGGCGTTTATCTGCCCATGATGAGGGTGCATGGCTACATGAGCAATACCGAACCATGGAACTATGGAGAGGATGCCGAGCGAATAATAAAGGACGCTATCGGGATGCGATACCGGTTGTTGCCCTACATATATTCTAATGTGCGCCGAGTCAGCAATGACAGTTACACGCTCATGCGTCCGCTGGTGTTTGATTTCGGCGGCGATGAAAGAGCGTTGTGCTCCGACATTGAATATATGTTTGGCGATGCGCTTCTTGTAAGTCCTGTGACCGAAGGCAAAGTTACCGAATGGACCACTTATCTGCCTGAAAATGCCGCCGGATGGTACGATTTTTACACCGGAACGCACTACAAGGGCGGTCGTGACATAGTTACGAAAGTGGATATGACAAAGATTCCCGTTTTTGCCAAAGGTGGAAGCATTGTACCCATGGGCAGTGTAAAGTCCCATAGTTATGGAGCTTCATCGGAACCTGTCACGATACACATATATCCCGGAGCGGATGCTTCCTTTGAGCTATATGAGGATAACGGACATGACTACGGCTATGAAAACGGTGAATATTCTGTGATCCCCTTTAAGTGGGATGACGTGAAGCGTAAGATTACCGTTAAAAAGCGGGAAGGCGTTTATTCGGGAATGCCCGCTGTGCGTAAATTCATAATTGCTATGCCTGACGGATACGAATTCCCGTTGGAATACCGAGGCGATGAAATAGAATTGACAATATAATATAAATAGCATAATGAGAAAAGTATTTATTTTTTTAGTAAGTATAGTGTTGTTGAGCGCATGCTCTAAGGAGTTTGTATCGCCCGACGGCAAAATAGCGGTTGTGGCTAATTGGGCTAACCCTGATTCCGCTATGAAAGTTTATTATGAAGGCAAGTATGTGATGGGTATTGCTCATCTCGGCGTTAGTGTCAACGACACTGTTTTGCCGTGTCGTGACATTGTTCTTCAGAAGGAAAAACTTGATTGTGAAGAAAAATATACTATGCTTGCCGGCAAAAAGAAGGAATGCTACAACATCTACAATGAATACACCTTCGCATTTAACCCCGTTAATTCCGACACATTAGGCATGTGCTTAAGAGTGTATAATGACGGTATTGCGTTTAGGTACGTGTTGAATGCCGTCGATAGTGTACTTGTGTCAGGTGAAACTACTTCCTACAGCATCCCCGATGGAGTTGACCGTTGGATGCAGTCTTATGACCCCGGTTCTTATGAGAGATTCTATGATCCAAGCAATAAGCGTGGCGACGCGGGCAAGGAATACGCTTATCCGGCATTGTATAATCTTGCTCCTGATGTGTGGGGATTGATTTCGGAAGCCGGAATGCATCGTTACAACAGTGCGTCTTATCTTTCGGTGGACAGTCTTGTCGACGGGTATAAAGTTAGTGCAGCGCAGAATAATAATAAAATTTGCGGCGAATGGCTGTCGCCTTGGAGGGTCATTATGCTTGGAAGTTTGTCCGGTGTTGTGGAGTCGACATTGATTGCCGATGTCAGCGATGCTCCCGCTGAGGGCGACTACAGCTGGGTTCATCCCGGGGTAGTGTCCTGGATATACTGGGCGCATAACCACGGCTCAAATGATTACAACATTATCAAGCAATATGTGGATATGGCGAAAACCCTCAAACTCCCTTATGTGCTTATTGATGCCGAGTGGGACGAGATGAAGGATGGTAAGACCATTGACGATGCCATAGAATACTCTCTGAGCAACGGCGTTAAGCCGCTTATCTGGTATAACTCGTCTTGCGGATGGGTGGATGGCGCGCCCGGACCTAAATTCCGCCTGAACAATCCCGCTGACAGGGAGAAAGAATTTGCTTGGCTTGAGGAGAAAGGTGTCGCAGGTGTTAAAATTGATTTCTTCGGGGGAGACGGACAGCCTATTATCGAATATTATACCGACTTGCTTGAAGCTGCTGACCGTCATAACCTGTTGGTGAATTTCCATGGAGCCACTCTTCCGAGAGGATGGCAGCGCACTTATCCTAACCTTATGACTGTGGAGGGCGTGTACGGTGCTGAATGGTACAATAACGCGCCGGTGCTGACCAATAAGGCGGCATCGCACAATGCCACTCTTCCCTTTACCCGGAATGTCGTGGGCCCTATGGATTATACGCCGTGTACTTTCTCCGATTCGCAGCATCCCCACATCACGACCCACGGGCATGAAATTGCGCTTACTGTGCTGTACGAATCGGCATTGCAGCATCTTGCCGATAGCCCTGAGAGCTATCTGGCTCAGCCGCAAGAGGTACAGGACTTCTTCTCCGAACTGCCCTCAGTGTGGGACGACACAAAATTGCTCGGCGGTTATCCCGGTGACTATGTGGTTATGGCACGAGAGAAGGACGGTAGCCTGTACATAGCCGGAATCAACGGCAACGACACCGCAAAGGAGGTCGCTCTGGACTTGAAGCGGCTTAATCTTCAGGACGGCAAACGTTATATGCTCTTTACCGATGACGGGAATGATTCTTCCCAATGGAGCATAACCACAATCGATTCCATCCCGGCTAAACTCAACTTAGCTCCCCGCGGCGGCTTCGTTATCGTAGAAGATAAAAATTAAGCTATTCTTCGGCAATCATATTGCTGAATTACCGATATTTTATCGGCAAGTCGATGATTTATTATGTAAATCGCTGATTTGCCGATTATTTTTTATAACTTTACAAACAAATACTTATAAATACTGAATATCATGAAAGAAAACGAAAAAGACAATATCCTTCAACCTGTCGCCAAGGCGGACAATAATTCATTATTGGCTATTGAGAATCTTATTCATGTAATACGCGGTCAACAAGTATTGATCGACAGTGACTTAGCGCGGTTATATGGAGTGGAAACCAAACGATTGAAAGAGCAGGTTCGACGAAATATCAATAGATTTCCGGATGACTTCATGTTTGAACTGACGAAAGACGAATGTTCAAGGTCGCAAATTGCGACCTTGAACATTCGTCTTT
>DAAL01000234.1 GCA_001701065.1 Bacteroidales bacterium GP4 | reverse complement strand
CCGTCCCGAAAGAAACGACCACACCGCAGACCCCGGAAGAGATACGCACTCTCGTAGCAGGCGGAATGACCATACTCGGTACGATTGCCACCGCACTCCGCGAACCCGGAAAAGCGCAAGCCATCGCCGATGCACTTGTAAAAGAAGACCCTGCTACCGGCACAGCCACCCTCAACATTCCCGTCCCCGACAAAACCACCGTAGTCAACATCCTAACCACCCTCGCCACCCTCCTCAAATAACTTCCAACCAGCCACCCTTCCTCAGCACGTCAAAATATGTACAACACCGCTATCGCTCAATTCAAATCAGCCTCTTTCGGAGAAATTTACTCCGAGATTGACCACAGTGTTGACAACTCCCGACGATCAGGGATGCAAAAAATGGCATGGGATGTTGAGATCCCTTACCTCCAAAATGAACTTCAAACTCAGGATGGGCAGATCCTGTTTGAATACACTATTCCACGCATCGGCAAAAGACTCGATGTCGTTGTCCTTCTGAACAATATCATCTTTATCTTAGAATTTAAAGTAGGTGAAGATGATTCCAAGGCAGCTCGTAAACAGACTAAACAGTATGCCCAAGCGCTCCGATGGTATCATAGCGCCAGCCGCAATCATCTGATTGTGCCTATTCCCGTAACCACTTATGGACGCAAACGTACTCCGGTGCCGAAGTATATTGAGAAAGACAACATGTATGAAGTTATTCGCTGCAATCGAGATAATCTTTGGAAAGTGATGAGTGAAATCCTTGCGATGCATCCCGGCGAAGATTGCGTTGATTGGAACCAATCGTGGGCTTTAGGAAAATACAATCCAACTCCTACGATTATTGAAGCCACCTGCTATCGCTATATCAACAATAATATCAAAGAAATCCGCGAAAGTGAAGCTGATGCAAATCAATTAACCACCACAACCCAATATCTCATTGATAACATCAAGACTACGCAAGAGAGAGGCGAGAAAGCAATTTTCTTTGTTACAGGCGTTCCCGGTGCAGGAAAAACACTCATTGGTCTCGATCTGGCTGCTGAAACACAGCGTCAATACCAATCTATTTTCCTTTCCGGCAACGGTCCTCTTGTAGATGTCCTGACAGAAGCACTGACAGCGGACAGTAAATGTTTCAATTCCCTCAACGATGGCATAGACGAGTTGCAACCGGACTCCATGATTCAACTCATCCACCGCTATCGAAAAAATGCCGTCAACAAAGTAAAAGGAATCGTCGACGGAAAACTCATAATAGATGGCGACCCCAACGAAGAAGCCGAAGTGGAACATGTCGTCATCTTCGACGAGGCACAGCGCGCTTGGAACAGAGAGAAACTCACTTCTCCCGAAAGAAGTGGCAGAACCACCCTCCTTCAACATCCGGATTTTCCATACTCAGAGCCAGCTTTTTTGTTATGGTCTCTGAATCTCAGAAAAGATTGGGTAGCAGTCGTTTGTCTCGTTGGAGGCGGTCAGGAAATCAACACCGGAGAAGCAGGAATCGTAGAATGGATAAAAGCGATCCACACCCACTTCCCCGACTGGCATGTCTATATCTCACCCAATCTTAAAGGACCCGAATATGGAGGCGAAGAACTCAAACAAGAACTCACTAAGATTAGAGCCAAAACAGAGAGCAACCATCTCCATCTTTCTACCTCCCGGCGTTCATTGAGAGCCGATAAAGTATCAGACTTTGTACAGCATCTGCTGAATGGAGAAACAGAAAAAGCATCCTCATTATATAAAGAATTTAAGGAACGCTTTCCTATAAAAATAACCCGCAGTATTGATACAGCGAAAAAATGGTTACGCGACCGAAAAGCAGAAAGTCGCAAAAATGAAACCTCCGGCAAAATAGGAATATTGATCTCCTCAAAAGCCTATCGACTTCGTCCCCTTGGATTCGACATAAAGAAAGTAGGCGAATACAAGAACGTAGGAAAATGGTTTCTTAAGGAAACCGAAGATGTCGAATCCTCAGATTATTTAGAAGTTGCACTAAGTGAATTCTTTGTCCAAGGACTTGAGCTCGACTGGACAGGCGTAATATGGGATGCAGACTTTCGAGACGTGGACGGCAACCAATGGGCATACTATACCGGCTTTAGCGGAAACAAATGGACCGGACAGAAAATAGCCGCAAAAACAGAAACGGACCTCACAGAAAGCCAGCAATATCAGAAAAATGCCTATCGAGTCCTTCTGACACGCGCCCGTCGAGGCATGGTCATCGTAGTCCCCGAAGGCGATTCAGCGGACCCCACACGCCCCGCATCCAACTACGACCCAACATTCCACTATCTCAAATCCCTTGGCCTCGAACAAATATAAAATTCTATTATTCTCCGGTAAAAATCTTTCAACGACTCCTACCCCAACATGGCTTCGTCATTTTTTTGAGACTCAAAAATGTAGTTATAAAATTATTGCTGTCCGGTAAAACTCTTCCGGTAAAACTCGGACAGCAATAAACTTTAATCAAACATTATCTGTGATTTAGGGATTTTGACTTTATCCTTGCTTCGACAATGCATCAAAAGTACCGCTTCGCACAACGCTTCGAACGGTACGGCGAGGGCGGAATCGGTTCCCTCGCTCATTCCACATACTTCCCTCATCAGCGCGACGCCGGTGTCAATCACCGGTAAAGCACTAAAGTAAGAAAGAAATGGTCGCATCTTATCTATTCCTATAATCTCCATAATTCAATTATTTGAGTTTTAAACCATAATTCGGCAACCGAATTACGTAACAGGGACACCGAGCGTCTCGAGCAGCCTTCTATCCTTTGCCGAGGCTTCGGCTTTCCTCCATTCATTATCCAATCTTACGACGCGCTGACGGCACAGTATCCGGATTGCCTCGCGTGTCGACATTTTCGATGTCAGTCCATTGTCCACTATCTGCTTTCGCAGCTGATAGAAAATATGCAGGGCAATAAAGTTGATGAACATCCAGCCTTCCATCCGATCGTTGTCCTGCATATATGATGTCAGGGCATCGAGGTCGGTCTTCAGGACATCGATTTCCTGCTCAACCTCACATCTACTCTTGTAGTTATCATAAGCATCTTTAGCTGAAACGCCACCCGATACCATCACAGCGAGTGTTCCGAATTGAGAAACTTTCTCCCTGTAGGTCTCCATAGTGTACTTTTCATATTTTTCATCATCTACACGGCGTAAATAGTCTGCCTCTTCCTCCGCCGCATGTTTGGCATCATAATAGAGATATGTGCTGTGATCGTCAATTATCTGTGTGCTGTATTTGATAAGCCTTCCTGCGTAAAAGAAGTGCCCATCAGATGAATGGTTATTGAATTGACCATAGTCTATTCCCGCTGTACTTCGTCGGAGCGCAATTATGTATTTCAGCTTACGCTTGTCAAGCTCCTCTATGTTGCGTCTGGAGAAAAATCCCTTGTCGCCGATAATTGTCATTGATTTGTCTCCAAATTCGTCAACACTTGTCAGAAAGGAAGTTATATCCTTGACATTCCCGGGAAGAAGCCTATAATATACGGGGAGCATTTGTGAGGTTGAAAAAGCCATCATCAAGTTTATTGCCTCCGCAAAACCTCCGAGTTTCGTCTTGCTCATCCTTGGAAAATCCATTTTTGCGGAAGAAGAAAGGATGTCTGTACCGTCAAAAATCACATTTCCGCCAGCTCCGGCGTATTTCCTCATGAATGCAAGGATTCCGTCTCGATTTTTGCCCAAATCCTTCATAAAGTCAGTCAGAACCCTCGCCGATAAGCCTTCTGTTCCCAAACTCTGAGAAAGGTAGCTGTCTGAAAAATCCTCCCGGATGTATCTCAGGGGAGACTGGTTACGAAGTCTGCAATATGCCATCGCGACAATACGGTTCCACATTCTCGGCATAGTGAGCTTGAGATTTTCAATCAGCGTGTTACAATGCAGGGAAATGAACGTTGACAAACCGTATTCCTTCACTTGACCCACTTTTGGTTCCGGAATGGGAATCTGATTCTTCTCGGCCTTGTCTGAAGCTTCCTCATTTTCTACCTCGACCTGACGGCGGCGGGGAGGAACCAGTCCATTTTCTTGGGTAATCATGCCAAGATACTTTCCCGTCTTCTTCCGGGTCTTCTTAGTCTCCTTGTCATAAAAACTTGAACACTCATACAGATAATACTTGCCACGGATGCACCTCAACTCGGTGCCCGGTTTCTTTTGGGCGAGTGCCCATTGTGGATGATTTGCCATCTTTTTATATGTTACGTGGTACGTAACGCAAAATTACAACTAATTTTTTACTCCACCAAATTTTTAGTGCTAAAAATCAGCGGCTTGGTAAAAAAACTACCAAACCGCCATTGTGTTACGTGGGTCAATCGCCGAATTATGG
>DAAL01000011.1 GCA_001701065.1 Bacteroidales bacterium GP4 | reverse complement strand
CCATGAGATTGGAATCAGGCGCGCCATCGGGGCAAAACCCGCCAATATACTTATCCAGGTGATAGTGGAGAGTGTGGCGTTGACCACCGTGTTTGGCTACATAGGCATCCTCATGGGCACCATAGGCACCGAGATAATAGCTCATGCCTTTGCCGGAAGCGATTTCATCAAGGACCCGAAAGTCGACATCACACTTGCCCTCGAAGTGACGGCGGTGCTGGTGGTGGCAGGTGCCCTTGCTGGGCTTTTCCCTGCGCTAAAGGCACTCAAAGTAAAGCCTGTCGAAGCATTAAGAACCGAATAAACCGTAGCAAAAATGAAAAATCCGGTATTTGACATAGACAACTGGAAAGAGATCACAGCCACTCTTTCACGCAATAAGACCCGCACATTCCTCACCGCTTTCGGTATATTCTGGGGCACGGCTATGCTTGCCATGCTGTGGGGAGGCGCGCAGGGACTTCAGGACATTTTAAGCCGGCAGTTTGCAGGATTCGCCCAGAACTCCGGCGCGATATTCCCCAACACCACTTCCATGCCCTACAAAGGTTACTCCAAAGGCATGTCGTGGAGCCTTACCCTTACCGATGTGCAGAATCTGCGCAACCGCATCCCCGAGATAGAAGCATCCACCTCCATGGCATCAAAGTCCACCACCGCCAAGTACAAGGACAAGACCCAAAGCACAAGCCTGCAGGGCGTGGAGGAAGGATTTGAATTCATCATGAGCCCTGTCATCCATGAAGGCAGGTTCATCAACGAGGCTGACATGCGTGAGCGCAAAAAGGTGTGTGTGATAGGCAAGAAGGTAGCCGATCAGCTATTTGGTGGAGAATCCCCGATAGGAAAATTCATCGAGGCTGACAACATCTACTACCGCATCATAGGTGTGGCAAGCCAACGCTCCGAAGTGTCCATAGGCTCACGTGTCGATGACTCGCTGTTCATCCCCATCACCACGGCACAGAGTGCCTATAACTACGGAAACAAGATATTCTATTTCGTCTTCGCTCTGAAAAAAGGGAGCAGCCCCACTGCGCTTCTCCCAAAAATAGAAAGAGTGATACGCAGCAACCACCCCATCCACCCTGACGACAAGCAGGCTATCGAGATAATGGATATCTCGGAAATGTTTGAGATGGTGTCCAATGTGTTCCTCGGAGTCGACATTCTGGTGCTGTTCGTGGGCATGGGCTCGCTACTTGCAGGAATCATAGGCATAGGCAACATCATGTGGATTATAGTGAAAGAACGTACACAGGAGATAGGCATACGCCGTGCCATCGGAGCAAAACCGCGCGACATCATCATGCAGATTCTCTCCGAGAGCGTCGTACTCACCATCGTGGCGGGCGTGGCAGGAATATGTTTCGCTGTTCTGGTGTTGCTGATTGCGGCACATGTCACGGCTGAGGGCGACGATGTACCGGGATTCCAGCTTTCGTTCATGAACGCTGTGTGGATTCTCGTGACATTCCTCACGCTCGGAACCGCCGCCGGCACCATCCCTGCGCTTAAAGCGATGAATATTAAACCTATAGAAGCATTAAACGATAAATAACGACAAATAACATAGCAATGAAAAAAGTATTTAAAATTTTCATCTGGTCCTTAGTGGCTATCCTGTTCGTAGGTACATTTGTTTACCTTTTCTACAATTCCCGCACTGAGGAAGTGCGTTACGCCATTGTCACTCCCACCATGGGCGACATCGAACGCAGCACTATCCTTACCGGTAAAATCGAGCCGCGCGACGAAATCGAAATCAAGCCCCAGATATCGGGCATCATTTCCGAAATCAACGTTGAAGCCGGCGATCAGGTAAAGGAAGGCGACATCATCGCAAAGATTAAGGTGATTCCTGAAGAGTCACAGCTTTCTTCGGCGCAGAACCGCGTGGAAGTGGCTAATCTTTCCCTCGAACAGAGCCGCAACGAGTACAACCGCACAAAGATGCTCTACGAGAAGAAGTTTGTGAGCCGCGAAGAATTTGAAAAATCGGAAACTGACTTCCACAAAGCGGAAGCCGAATACGCATCGGCGCTCGATGCTTTGTCCATCGTCCGCGACGGTATCTCCAGCATCAACGCACAGCAGAGCAACACCCTTGTACGCGCCACCATCACCGGTCTTATCCTCGAAGTGCCCGTAAAGGTGGGTTCGTCAGTGATCCAAGCCAACACCATGAATGACGGTACCACCGTGGCGAAGATTGCCGACATGAGCAACCTTATCTTCAAGGGCAAAGTCGACGAGACCGAAGTGGGACTGCTTTCGGTGGGAATGGACACCAAGATTTCCATTGGCGCGCTTGCCGACATCACCCCCTCGGCTGTGATAGAATATATCTCGCCTAAGAGCGTGGAAGAGAACGGCGCAAACACATTCGAGCTTAAAGCCGCTATCGAAGTGCCTGACTCGGTGTATCTGCGTGCCGGCTACAGTGCCAACGCGCTTGTGCAGCTTGCTAAAGCCGAAAACGTCCTCATGGTGCCAGAAGGCGTAGTGGAATGGAGCGGCGACAGCACGTTTGTCTACTGCATGACTGACTCCGTGCCCACACAGAAGTTTGAACGCAAGGCAATCACCACCGGACTTTCTGACGGCATAAACATTCAGGTGCTCAGCGGAATCGACAAAAACGCCATGCTCCGGGGCGATGAAATCAAGAAATAATCAGCGTGGATAATATGAAAGCTATTGTAACTTTACTATCCGGAGTAATGGCTCTGTCCGGAATGACAGCACATGCCGAAAACTGGACCCTGCAGTCATGCATCGATTACGCCGTTGAACACAACTTGACGGTGAAACAACGCGCGGTCGACATCAAATCACAGGAATTGGGCGTGACATCCGCTAAATCGGCTTATCTGCCTAACCTTTCGGCAAACGTAGGACAGTCTTGGAACATAGGTCGAGGTCTTACTGCCGAGAACACTTACGCCAACCGCAACACATCCAATTTCCAGTGGGGCGCATCACTCAACGTACCCATTTTCAACGGGATGCAGACACCCCGCCAGGTGTCCTACCAGAAAGCCAACCTTGCCACGGTCATAGAACAGTTTGAAGCGGCAAAAGAGGATATCACCCTCAACGTCATCACCGCCTATCTTCAGGTGCTCTATACTCAGGAGCTTCACGACGTGGCTTTGCAGCAAGTGGACCTCTCCACTTACGAGCTTACACGTCAGGAAGCGCTCCTTGAAGCCGGAAAGATACCTGAAGTGGACATGCTCTCGGCTAAGTCGCAGTTGGCTCAGGACGAATACAATGCGGCGCGCACTGCCAATGACGTGCATCTCGCCAAGCTCGACCTGGCGCAGTTGCTTGAGCTTACCGATCCCGAAAACATGACAGTGGAACCGCTCAACGAAAGCGAAACCAAGCTCCTTCCCGCTTCCGAAGTGTACGAACAGGCTCTCTACAACAACCATCAGCTGAGGGCTGCAAGAAACAACATCACGGCGCAGGACCGCAACATAGCCCTCGCCAAGACAGGCTACATCCCGTCGCTGAGCTTCAATGCCGGTATAGGCAGCAGCTACTACAAAATTTCAGGATTCGACAACGAGTCGTTCGGACGGCAAATGAAGAACAACTACAGCACTTACTTCGGCTTCTCGCTCAACATCCCCATATTTGACGCGTTCTCCACCCGCAACTCGGTGAACCGCGCCAAAGTGCAGAAGATAAACGCCCAGCTGCAGTATGACGAAGCTCAACTCAATCTGTTCAAGGCAATACAGCAGGCTTATTACCAAGCCGACGGAGCGCAGCAGAAACTCACAGCGAGTATCGTAGCCGATGAGACGGCACAAAAGACATTCGAGGCTATGCGTGAGAAATACAATCTCGGGCGCGCGACTCCGCAGGAGTACGAACAAGCCAAGACCAAAGCGCTGAATGCTACATCCGAGCGCATCCAGGCTCAGTACGAACTGATACTGCGCGCGCGCATCCTCCGCTTCTACGCCAAGCAGAACTAATCGCCGTACTGCTCCAGATAAGCCTCGCACGCCTCGGCAAGCTCATCGTACCATTCTTTGCCGAAATAAGCCGTCAATGGCTCTTTAAGAAATTGATAAAGCCGTAGATTTTCCTTCTTTCCGAGGACTTCCGCGGCTTTACATATTTTCCAGCGGTGGTAATTGACCGCAGTAAACGACGGATACCGCGTCACCCTCACCGGATAGAGATAGCATGATGCCGGTTTACGGAAATCCTTTATCCTTCCCTCACGGAAAGCCTTCTCGATGGCGCAGTGGCACATGCCCCCTGCCCCGTAGCAGGTGAACACACAGTTCTTCCCGTCCACTATCGAGGTGACAAGGTCCCCCTCTTCATCGATATACCCCACCCCTCGCTCCTCTATTTCACGGAGCGCGGCGGGAGTGAGGTCGTCCTTCACCACAGGAAGTATCTCCTTAAGCTTGGCATACTCCTCTTTGGTTATAGGCGCGCCTGCGTCCCCCTCTATGCAGCATTCACCCAGGCACTTGTCAAGGTCGCAGCAAAAAAAACGTTCAGCCAGGTCAAGGCTCACAAGCTCATTCTGTATTTGTAGCATTATCTCTTCAGTTTCCATTAGTTATTATCATTGTACTTCCTACCAGGCGGTCGTATCTCGCTCCAGGAGTGCGCAGATACACGTTGACCAGGTATTCATTGGATGTGTTGTAATAGTCCCCCTCGACGGGAGCGGTGGTTCCGGTGGCGGTCCCTGACGGAACCACAAGATACTGATAGTTGTAGGAACCCTGCTTAAGAAGCACCGATGCTTTGTAGGCGCGCTCGTAATTGTCGTAGTGCATCATGCTCTCCGGATTAAAGCGCCGTCCGGTGAAGTCGCCGTCAAGAAACACGTCGGCTCCGTTCATCTGCGGCATCTCAAGCGTAAAGTGGGTCATCACATAGTCAGCCTCCACCTCAGGATTGGCTGAACTGTACTCATGCACCTTGAACCGTCCTTTCTGGGTTTCGTCGTAATAATAAGGCTCACCGGCCCGGGGGTAATCAGTCTCCACCGCCGCATGGTAGTACGGTGCCGCATATACGGTTTCGGCTATGCGCATCGACGGATAGTTGACCGAAACGTTCTCAAATCGGCGGTACTCGTTACCTGCCGGGAATATCAGCGGACGCAGATGCTCGTACACGGCTTTGCTTCCCAAAACCCGTTGAGGAGTGGTAAGATACACCTGATTGTCAGTGCGTCCGTTTTGCGTGACCATGACTATCAGGTCATTGTAGATGTTATGCACCGGCACATCCTTCGCATCCACAGTCACGCTCACCTGCTGATGACGGTCGTTGTAGTCGACATCGGTTATGGACGACACTGTAGCCGCCGTCTTGACGCTCCCTTCGCTCACCATGAACCGCGCCTGCAGCAGCACATCGTCAGGGTCGTTCTCAGGATACACTTTCAGCAGATAATTGCCTGAAACGGTGAACCGCATATCCTCGTTAGGCAACGTTATGCGGTAATGCACATAATGCACCGTAGTAGCTTCCGAAAATGAATAGTCCTCCACACTCCCCTCGTTGAATCCGTCAAGAAACTCGCTTTCCACCAGTCCTGACGGCTGCCACATGGCATTGCAGTGCTCAAGCGAATACCTCAGATAGCTCACCTCGTCGCTTAACTCATCGAAACTGATTACAATGCGGTCGACACCGTTCAGCCCTATCACAGGCGGCGACATCTCATTGCCATCCACCTTGACCTCAAGGGTCTTGAAGCGGTCATTGAATATCCCCGTGGCGGTGTCGGCGGCGTTAAGCCTTGTGCCGACAAGCAACAGAACCAACAGCAGCAGTATTCTCATCGCCAGTCCACAGGTGTTATGTTATGCTCGGCAAGATATTCATTAGCCTTGGAGAACGGCTTGCTGCCGAAGAATCCCCTGTAAGCCGACAATGGCGACGGATGGGGCGAAGTTATCACACAGTGCTTCTTACGGTCGATGAAAGCGCCCTTCTTTATGGCATAGGACCCCCACAGGATAAACACTATGTGCTCACGGTCATTGTTTAGACGCATTATCACCTCGTCAGTGAACTTCTCCCAGCCAAGTCCCTGATGAGAGCCGGCGCGGTGGGCTTCCACGGTGAGAGTGGAGTTAAGCAGAAGCACCCCTTGATTAGCCCAGCGCGACAGGTCCCCGTCGGTAGGAGCCGCAGGAAGTCCAAGGTCGTCCTTGACCTCCTTAAATATATTTATCAGCGACGGAGGAAGCGGGATATCCCGGTTCACCGAGAAGCTGAGTCCGTTGGCTTGTCCGGGACCGTGATAAGGGTCCTGCCCCAAAATCACCACCTTAACCTTGTCAAAAGGACACTCATTGAAAGCCGCGAAAATGCGGCTTCCCGGCGGATAGATGGTCTTGCCCGGACTGGCATATTCGTTCTTTACGTATTTCACAAGCTCTCCGAAATAAGGTTTATCCCATTCCGCTGAAAGCTCGTTCTTCCACGATTGTTCTATTTTCACATCCATAAGAAGGCGTTTAGAAAGTGTTTATTGCTAAATGTCGCAAAAAGCATTTGCAAAACTACTAAATCTTTCGTACTTTTGCAACGCATTACCCACTTGCACCCATAGTTCAATGGATAGAATAACGGATTCCGGTTCCGTCGATTGGGGTTCGACTCCCCATGGGTGTACATTTTTTCGCAAAAAGGTTTGCAAGTTTAAAATATTCATCGTAACTTTGCACTCGCAAAAGCGAAACCATGGCGGGATAGCTCAGTTGGTTAGAGC
>DAAL01000263.1:8703-23887 GCA_001701065.1 Bacteroidales bacterium GP4 | reverse complement strand
ACTTCAAGACCCACTACAGCGTGAAGAATGCCGAGAACTTCAACAGCAATCTAAGCACAGTCTACGATAACCTTAATGCCGGAGACACCATCAGTGCGTCGATGATAGCCGAAGAAATTCTTGCCGACTGTTTCAGCGAATGGCGCGAATCCCAATCGGAAGAGACAGCATCGGAACTCATTGCGGCGGCTTGCGCCCATTGTCGTGTCATGATCTGCCAGGACCGGCTTCAGGAAGCTTATGCCACATGCATGACAGTTGCCGCCTACACATCGGCAGTGACTGTCGAGGCTCCGGCTCGTCTCGCCTTATACCTTGTCACCTGGAATGTTCTGGAAAAGGTACTCAGCAACACCAAGCCGCAGGACAACTCAAAGGCACTCTCTGCCGTCAATGACATAGTAAAGGCATTGGGTACGCTGCTCTACCACTATTATTACGCTACAGGAAGAGCCTTTCCTGAAGATGCCGCGCTCAACGAAGCTTATCAGTGCCTTAAGGTCATAACCCAGTTGGTGGAAATCAACCCCGATAACTTCGACGAAAAGATGCTGCTCAAAACTATTCTTCAAAACAGCGAAGAGATAGGGCTAATTCAATAATTAAAATCACATGAAAATAATTGCCGATTTTACAGTAAAAGAGAACCGACGGATACACAATCAGTACTCACTCCTTGTGTTGTCACCGGTCAAAGACGCTCTACCCCCCACCAGTCCGGGACAGTTCGTCCAAGTGGATGCCGACACATCCAAGAACACGTTTCTTCGCCGTCCCATATCGGTCAACTATGTTGATATCTCCAAGAACGAACTGTGGCTATTAGTGCGGAAAGCTGGTGAGGGAACCGCTGCCATCATGGAAAAGAAGCCGGGCGAAACGCTTAACCTCATCCTACCGTTGGGCAACACATTCACCATGCCGGCACCCGGTGCCCGCTGCCTTTTGGCTGGAGGCGGTGTAGGTGTTGCACCCATGCTATACTGGGGAGAATACTTGAAGCGTAATGGATTCGCGCCCCAATTTTTGTTAGGAGCACGTTCGGAAGCCGACTTGCTTGAACTGGAATACTTCAAGGAGATAGGCGAAGTTCACATATCCACTGACGACGGTTCATGCGGCGAACATGGTCTTGTGACCCAACACAGCGTCCTCAATCAGCCGTGGGACTACATCTACTGCTGCGGTCCCGCTCCTATGATGAAGGGAATAGCCAAAGTAGCAGCTCATCACGGCGTGGAATGCGAAGTCTCGCTTGAGAACATGATGGCATGTGGTCTTGGCGCATGTCTGTGCTGCGTGGAAAAAACTGTGAGAGGCAATGTGTGTGTATGCACTGAAGGTCCAATATTCAACATAAAAGAACTGACATGGCTCGATTAGAAGTAAAAATAGGGAATCTTACCCTAAAAAATCCGGTACTCACCGCATCAGGAACATTCGGCTATGGTGAGGAATTCAGTGACTTTATTGACCTCAACCGTCTCGGTGGATTCCTTATAAAAGGAACTACACTGGAGCCGCGTGAAGGTAACCCCTACCCTCGAATGGCTGAGACCCCTTCGGGAATGCTCAACGCAGTGGGGCTGCAGAACAAAGGTGTGGACTACTTTATCGAGCACATATATCCGCGCATCGAGCATCTTGACACCAAGATTATAGCCAATGTGTCAGGAGCCAAGATTGAGGATTATGTGGCTGTGTGCGAAAAGCTCAACCCTCTTCCCCACATCGAAGCTGTGGAAGTAAACATATCTTGTCCCAATGTTAAGCAAGGCGGTATGGCATTCGGCACAACCTGTGACGGAGCCGCCGAAGTGACCAAGGCTGTACGTAAAGCATTTGACAAGACACTTATAGTGAAGTTGTCGCCCAACGTGACCGACATCGCCTCTATAGCTAAGAGTGTGGAAGCCGAAGGTGCTGACTCCGTATCGCTTATCAATACACTGCTTGGCATGGCTGTGGATGTGGAACGTCAACGCCCGTGCCTGTCAACCATCACCGGAGGATTGTCGGGTCCCGCAGTACGTCCTGTGGCAGTGCGCATGGTGTGGCAGGTAGCCAAAGCAGTCAAGATTCCGGTCATAGGTCTCGGCGGCATCATGAACGGAAGAGATGCCCTTGAGTTTATACTCGCCGGAGCCACAGCCGTGGAAGTAGGCACAGCCAACTTCATAGACCCGGCTGTCACAGTCAAGATTATCGATTATATTGACGACTACTGCCACCGCCACGGGGTAGACGACATCAACGATCTCATCGGAATTATATAATCCGAAACTCCAACCTAAATAATAAAGGTGTGCCGTTCATTGTGAACCGCACACCTTTTATTATATATCAATAAGTTTGACTTGTAACGTCACTCTACTCCATAGCGAAGCAATAGTTCCTGATAGCGGGGAGTAGCTTTAAAATCGGTAATCCATTTATTCAGGCTATCGCTAAGGGAAGCGTATCGGTCGCTTATCATCCATGACTGGAATTGAGGGAAAGATATAGCGGTGGTGATTTCCACTTCAGGGTATTCCTTTATAAGAGCCTTAGCCACGCTTTCAGGAATCACAGCCTGCTTAACTTTGCCGTCGGCGACAAGCATAAACAGCTCCTGCGACCCGCTTGCCTTGACTGTATTGGTATAGATAGTATCCCCTATCTCTTCTCCAAGATTGTCTATGCGTTCCTTTACAAAAGAGCCTTCCACTATCCACACTGTGTCGTTGGCAAGTTCAAGCTGGCTCATAGTCAATGAATCGGACGAAAGGCTGTCCTTTAATTGCACAAGCACATGACGGTCCATGTGGGCAGGTTCAAGAAAAGAATGCTGCTCCTTAGTCTCGGAAGTGATGGGAAGATCAGCTATCAACAGCCCGATTTTATTATCTTCCAAAGCTTTGAGCGACTGTTCAAGATTAGTAATAGGCTTAAACCTGAACTTCAGTCCATGTTCGCGGGCTATAGCCTGTGCCATGTCGTAATTAAATCCACCGATGGTGTCATCGTATCGGTAAAACGACACCGGAGAATACTCTATCGCCACATCAATAGTGTCACTAAACCCATTTGTACTGTCACTTGAAGTGCCCTTAGTTGTGCAGCTACGAAGCGAGTACATCAAACACAATACCACCACAAGCCCTCCTATAAGGCTAAAATAGTGATTTTTATATTCCATCTTCTGCATGATTTTCAAGTATTATTAGTTAGGGAAATCTATTGATAGTCCTATCTGGAACTTACGGGGGTTAAGAGGATAGTGAGGCATAGAGAAGTAATTGGTTCCCGTCATGCCTTGGTTCACATGGCTCATAAGCACATAGAAGCGCACACGGCTGAGCTTCATGTTGACATAAGCGTTCATGAACGGATAGTCGCCGCATTCTATCTTGTCCTGATTGTAGAACGTCATTGTGGCAGGCTGGTACGACACCGCTTTATATTTAGTGTAGTAGTCGCAGTCTACGCCCAACTGCACATCAAGCACTTTAGCCACCTTAAATTTAAGATAAAGATTAGTATATACCGCAAATTTAGGCAACGGTATCACGGCTTGATTTGACGATGTCTGATATGTGAGGTTGTTGTCCCAGTGCAGTATTCCGAACTTGAAATTCTGCCGCAGATTCACACTGAACACTTGGACATTGGAACGCGCCTGGACAGGCATACACAATGAGTCAAAATATATGTAATTCTGTAGATTCTCAACACCCACATTCACTCTTGTGCCGGTGTGCGGGATAATCAACTCGCCGCCGAGACGCACTCGGCGTATTTTCCCGAAATCATTATCCCATATGAAGTGGTTGGACACATACTTTTTAAGCAGATAAGGAGCTTCTTCGTTCTTAAAATAACCATATCCTCTTATGCTTACACTATCGCCCAGGAATTTAAAACGTGTACCTACATTTCCTTCTATCGACACATCGCCGATAGCCGACCCCAGAAGTCCGAACCGTGCGGTAGCTTCATAGGTAAGCAGTGAACCCTGCTGCTTGGTGAGCTGACCGCCCACCCACAATAGATTCTCGCTGCCTTTATGGGGAATCTTATTTACGGGATATGGAGTAAGTCCGGCAGGAAGTTCCGGAACCATGTCGATAGTGTCAGTAGTTTGTGTGAACTTACGTATCTGGTGAGTGGCAAATGCCGATAACCCGAATTTGGCGAATTTATTAAATTCCTCAAGAAGAGATATACCCACCGTATTGGCAAGCGACCAGTAGGATGTACGGTCATTAGTCGTGTCCATGTCGAGGTAAGTATGCTTCCAAAAAGCAGTGTCGGCAGCCGCATTATCACGGAACATGTGTCTTCCGTCCTCATAGTTAAGGGTCCAGTTAATGCTGGACACAGGCACAAACTCATCCACCGTAGTAGAGTCATCGATTTCCACTTCCTTGGTGAATCCGAGTTTATAGGTATTTGATACGTACAACTGTCCTCCCACAGTACGGTTAAATGCATCAGTGAGGTTAGTAGGAATAGCTTTAGGCTGAATTGTAGTCTGCCCTCCCTGAAGTTCAGCAGGGTCAGTTATGTATAAGTCATTAGTTATACCTCCATTCTCTTTCCCGAGCAGATTCCAGTGGTTGTAGAAAGCCTGCAACTCATAGCGTTCACCCATGTAAGAACCGGAAGCGCCCCATGACAGGCTTTTTACAGCCTGAGCATCGTAAGCTCCTTTATTATATAGGTAATCGAACATCGCCCCCACCTGAGCGCGCTTATTGATGTTGCCGGAAAAGTCCGCCTTTAACCAGTCCTGAGAATTATCCCTGCCGCCGCTGTTGTTATAGGCAAGCAGCGTCATGGGGATAGGCGTATTGTAGAACCGCTCCTTCCCAAGCGAAGGCAGCCAATGGCTCACCGCATCCTTGAAAAAGAAATCACTGATAGACGGACGCTCAAAGAAAATCATATTCTCTCCGGGACCGCCCAGATTACCTGTGGTGGCATAAGCCGGACTTATATTAGCCGGCACTGACTGCTGGGCATAATTATACGGCAGAGTATCCATGTCGGCACGTTCGGTCAAGCCCAGCGGCGGGAGGATTCTCCACGCATAAGGCACCGGCTTGGAATCTTCCACCGGTGTATCATTATTTCCGGGCATAGCCTCGCTTTGAGCCGATGCCGGAACTGATTGGTCATTCAACGGTGTTTGGGCACTCAACCCGAACCCTAAAACCAATATCGCAACACAAGTAAGTAGAATAGTTTTATTCATATGAGTGCAAAGTTAAACAATTTCGGTCAACTGCACATTTTATTATTATATTAATTAACCGAATAAAGTAGTAAATTTGTTGTCTATTTGTAAAAAACTATATAAAGATATGAAATATTTCATCGCAAGCGACTCTTTTAAGGGGTCATTAAGTGCTAAAGAAGTGAATGCAACAATGGCGGAAGGAATACTAATGGTAGACCCCGATGCCGAAATCGACATACAAGCTCTTGCCGACGGCGGCGAAGGGACAGCCGACCTTTTAAGAGATTCTTTCGATGGAAAGGTTATAACGATGCCTTCTTTCGATGCGCTCATGCGCCCCATATCGACACAATATATAATAGCCGATGTGAATGGAGTGACTTCAGCCATTATAGACGTGGCATCGGTAATAGGAATAACTCAGATTGACGTAAAGGACCGCGACATCATGAACTCATCCAGTTTCGGGGTCGGACCGGTGCTTATGGACGCATACCGGCAAGGATGCCGTAACTTCATTATAGGATTGGGCGGAAGTGCCACCTGTGACGGAGGTATAGGTATTCTTAAGGCACTCGGCTATGAGATTCTTGATGAACGCAGCCAACCCCTTGACGGAACTGCCGAATCGCTTATATCGGTAAGCAAGATAAAAGGCGACAAACTTAAGGACTGCCACTTTGACATTCTGTGTGATGTGGACAATCCTCTTTATGGCCCCAAGGGCGCGGCTCTGATGTTTGCGGCTCAAAAAGGCGCAAACTCCCAGGAAGAAGTGAAGCTTGACCTCGGATTGCGGAAATGGGACATGAAAGTACGTCTTGCCACAGGTCGTAATGTGTCCAACCGCCCCGGTGCGGGAGCCGCAGGTGGACTTGGCGCAATGTTCGCGGCATTTTTCAATGCTTCATTAGGCTCCGGGATCAATACTCTTCTCGACATCGTACGGTTTGAGGACCGGGCATCATCAGCTGACCTTATAATAACCGGCGAAGGACAGATGGACGCACAGACTCTTCACGGTAAAGTTCCGATGGGTGTGCTTAACCGAGCTAAAGAAATAGACAAGCCGGTAATAGCCTTTGCCGGCGGCATACAAGGCTACGAAGCATTAAATGAGGCAGGATTCCGTGCCGTATTCTCGACAACTCCGTTCCCCATGTCGTTAGAAACAGCGATGACGCATAATTACGCTAAGGAAAACCTACGCAACACCGTATCACAAGTCATAAGAGCCATACGATTGTAGTCACGCTATTTATAATCAATCTCACTCCATTTAGGAGGAGTCAGCCCATACAAGTTCTTAATGAAGAAATCGTATCGCTTATGTTCCCCGAAATCCTCACCCATCGTGTGATGCGCTCCCGGAATCACCACAAGCTCAAAGTCCTTATTGGCTTTAATAAGAGCGTCAGCCACCTGCATAGTTGATGCCGGGTCTACGTTATCATCAAGTTCTCCCACCACCAGCATGAGAGGATGTTGCAGCTTGTGGGCATTTTCCACATTAGAAGCCTTTAGATAAGAATCATTAATGGGATAATCAAGCCAAAGCTCGTTCCACCATATCTTATCCATCCGGTTGTCATGGCAGCCACACGCTGAATAACATGCTTTATAAAAGTCGGGGTACTGCAACAGTGCGCCTAATGATTCCTGTCCGCCTGCCGAACATCCATATATCCCCACTCTATCCAAATCCATATAAGGATACTTATGCCCGGCTTCTTTTATCCATGCCATGTGATCGGGGATTCCTGCATCGGCAAGATTTTTATAGCAGATATTCTCAAACTCACGCGAACGGAACGACGTACCCATTCCGTCCACCTGCACCACTATAAAGCCTAACTCAGCAAGTGATGTAGCCCACCAATAATATGGGGTAAATGACTTAGGCACATACTGGTCGCCGGGACCCTGATAGATATATTCGATGACCGGATATTTTTTACTTGGGTCAAAATTGGTAGGACGGTATATCAGCCCCCACATTGGAGTTTTCCCGTCACGACCCGGAGCCACGAAAACCTCCGGAGCCTTCCAGCCATTTGCCTCAAGCTTGGACACATCTCCTTTAGCGATCTCCATGAGTTGCTCTCCTGTACTTGCGTCACGAAGCACTGTTACTGGAGCTTTATTAATCGATGAATACACATCTATCAAGTATTTCTTATCACGGGAGAACAAGGCTTTATGCGTACCATCGCCCGGAGTAAGCTCAACAAGGTCGGAGCCATCCATATTAATCACATAATACCCTATGAAATAAGGGTCCACATCCTTATTCACACCATTGGCTGTAAAATATATCTTGCCATTGGTTTCGTCCACTTCGATTACATCACGCACATACCATTCCCCTTTTGTAATCTGATACATCGGATGCCCCGATTTTCGGTCATACATGTACAAATGATTCCAGTTGTCACGTTCACTCATCCATATTATACGATTCCCTTCGTTCAGGTCATGGCGGAAGTGTCTTGGATAATTAACATATGTGTCACTTGTTTCCTCAATTATAGCACGCACATCGCCACTTTCAGCGTTAAGCTCAAGAATCCTATACACTTTATGCCCGCGTTCATTATATTCAAAAGTCACAGCCTTACTGTCAGCATCCCATTGCGGTGCGTAGACTTCATATTGATGAGCAAACAATTCGGTTGAGGGAATCACCTCTCTTCCTGTGTTGACATCAAAAATGCATGGCACTTTGAATCTAAGCTCATCCCCCGGCTTAGCATACTCCTGTTTGTGGAGGCGTGGCTGAAGCTGATCTTTAGGAGAGGATTCCACATAGTACACATAGCGTTTCTCAACCGGTCGTATTTTACATGAAACCACTTTTGTTCCATCAGGTGACCATGATATATAGGATGAATAATAATTAGACAGCGTTCCGTCATGGCTTAACTGCCTTTCGTCACCGGTTCTGACATCTCTCACATATACATTGTCATTTTTTATAAATGCTACCTTGGTTCCATCAGGTGAAGCGACAGGACCGAAACCCTTCTCATCGTCCACCTCCATCCAATGACGCTGAGGTCCCGGAATGGGCAATGCACCTTTGTCAGTCAAGCTGTTTTTCTTTATTGCATAACTCCAATGGTGATTATCCCTTACAAATGTGATGGAATCAAGCCCTTTATTCACCTGAAGTCGGTCAAGTCGGAGAGTATGTGCATCGACCTCTTTTCCTAAGGATTTACTCAACAATATAGCAAGACGTTCCGAATCAAAAAGCTGTGACTTCTTTTTGGTTTTTGCATCCACCACTATATAATCGGCACCGTCAGTGCCGTCAACATAACAGAATTTATCGGTACCCCCTATCCATTGCGGTCGCACATCGGCATTAATGACATTTTTCACATTGAATTTTTCACGCAAAGAGTAGGCTCTGTTATAGTCCTCCACTTTACCCTGTCCTGTCATTATCATTGGCAACGCCAGTATTACGCCCGATACCAATACCTTAATTATGCACTTCTTATTCATCTTTTTATATACTTTTATCCTAAATTCATTTATCAAGATAGAATGCGTATGTCATATTTTTATACTCATCCGAATCAAGATACAGATATTCTTCCTTTCGGAGTGAATCACAATTGGTAGAAATCTCCCAAAGAATACGTTTAGGGATCTTCTTCTTATGGGATGTAAAAATCATGACCTTTTTAAGAATACTCATTTTATGCCATATCACAGCTTCCTCGATATCCTTTTCCCGCTCCACAGGCGATATCATGGCAAGAACTCCGTCTTTGTTCAATAATCCTCCTGCTGACTTTGCTATCAGATGAGTGTAATCCAGCGTTGCTGAATGACGGGCAATCGTCCGCGATTCATCGGGTGCTTCAAGCGAGTCGCTGAAATAAGGAGGATTACTTACAATCACATCATATCCGTCCGTCAGATCATCCATGGCGAGGAAATCCTTGCAGTAAACCGTAATTCGATCAGCCCACGGCGAATTTATCACATTATAGGATGCTTCTTCAACCGCTTCCTGAGAAATATCAATCGCCGTTATCATCGCATTAGGGAAACGCTGCGCAAGCATCAATGCTATCAACCCGCTTCCGGTGCCCACATCAAGAATACGTCTCGCGTCGGCGACTGAACACCATGCGCCCAATAGAACACCGTCAGTGCCTACCTTCATAGCACTGAGGTCATTCTTCACTTCAAACTCTTTGAACCGAAACACTGTTTCTCTTGTCTTACTTTCTCCCATAGCTTTCACAAAGATAAAAATTTTTAGCCTAATACACCTATCTATCCGAAAAATTCTAAACATAAGCTCCAAAATTGGGGTTATATTTAGAAAAATACGTAACTTTACGGTACATTAACTTCTAAACAGTATGAATATAGATTCGGCTAAATTTGAGATAAGCAATACTGACGTAGCAAAATGCCCTCAACGAGGGTTGCATGAATATGCCTTTATCGGACGCTCAAATGTCGGGAAGTCTTCTCTTATAAATATGCTTACCGGCAAGAAAGGGCTTGCCATGACATCGGCTACTCCCGGTAAGACCACCCTTATAAACCATTTCCTCATCAACGACAACTGGTACATTGTCGACTTACCCGGCTACGGCTATGCAATGCGCGGCAAGAAACAGCAATTACAGCTGCGGGAAATAATAGAGAACTACATCCTGAACCGAGCCGAAATGACCAATCTGTTTCTGCTCATCGACTCGCGTCACGACCCGCAGAAAATCGACCTGGAATTCATGGAATGGTTAGGAGAAAATCAAGTCCCCTTCTCCATCGTGTTCACAAAATTGGACAAACTATCGTCCAATGCGGCAAAGATACAGACCTCAAAGTATCTTGACACTATCCGTGAATACTGGGAAGAGCTTCCTCCTGTGTTCTACACGTCAAGCAAGGACCGCCGAGGAAGAATGGAACTGCTGGACTATATCGAAGAGTTAAACAAGCTGCCCCTTCCTGAAGAAGAATAAGCTACCCCTTCACTTTTATATTGTAATGTAATGCTATGGACAATATCTATCTCACTGACAACGAGAGGAAAGATATAATAAAGGTATACAAGTCATTGTTATATCTTACATCGGAATGCGCCGAAAAGGACGACATTCCCCGCTTACGTGAAATTATTGACCGAGGAATAGCCGAAAACCACTATCAGCGTGACAAGTTCGGCTTTAACTCGTTGCTTCATAATCTTAACACAGCACTCCTCCTGTGCGAGAAGATAAGTCCTGACCGCAGCATGATTATCGCCATAATTCTCTGGAACCTTCGCCAGAGCGAGTATCTCAGCGATAAAGAAATTCAAGAACAGTGGGGCGACGACATTCTGCGTCTTATACGCGGTCTTATAAAAGTTTCATCGCTCTATAGCAAGCAGGCTGCGGCAGTAGAAAGCGAGAACTTCAAGAAACTTCTTCTCACATTTGCCGAGGACATCCGTGTAATCATCATCATGATTGTCGAGCGCACGGCGCTTATGCGGGCTATAAACCATCATCCCAACGAAAAGATGGTTCATGACGTGGCGTATGAAGCCAATTATCTATACGCGCCTCTCGCCCACCGACTCGGACTGTATGCCTTGAAGTCCGAATTGGAGGACCTGTCATTAAAGTACACCAACCGAAAGATATATTCCGAAATAGCCCACAAACTCAACGAAACCAAGAAGAGCCGTGATGCCTATATCCAGGAATTTATCCGACCGGTCAACGAGAAGCTGTCGCACACAAATCTCAAATACGAGATTAAAGGAAGAACAAAGTCAATATATTCGATATGGAATAAGCTTAAAAAGCAAAAGAACGACATTGAGCACATATATGACTTATTCGCCATTCGCATCATTATAGACAGCGAACCTGATAAGGAAAAGAGCGACTGCTGGCTTGCCTACTCCATAATCACCGACCTATACCAGCCTAATCCGTCACGCATGAAGGACTGGCTGAGCATCCCTAAAAGCAACGGCTATGAGTCGCTGCACATAACCGTCCATGGTCCTAACGAACGATGGGTGGAAGTGCAGATACGCACAAAACGCATGGACCTTATAGCCGAAAAAGGACTTGCCGCCCACTGGAAATACAAAGGCATCAAGAGCGAAGGCGACCTTGACGCTTGGATGAACAATGTGAGGGATATCCTTGAAACTGCCGACAACGGCCCGATGGAGTTGATGAAAAACATGAGAATGGACATCTACGACAAAGAAGTGTTCGTTTTCACCCCCAAAGGCGACCTGTACAAGCTGCCGTTCGGAGCATCGGTGCTGGACTTCGCTTTCCACATACACACTCGTCTCGGAATGACCTGCACAGGCGGAAAAGTTAACGGAAAGAACCAAAAGCTCAATTATAAGCTGCAAAGCGGCGATACTGTAGAGATACTTACAGCCACCAATCAGGCTCCGCGTCTTGACTGGCTTAACTTCGTTGTGACATCAAAAGCCCGCAACAAAATCAAGCAGTCGGTGCACGAGCAGAACAGCAAGTCGGCGACACTGGGTAAAGAACTTGTAGAACGACGGTTCAAAAACCGTAAAATCGAGCTACAGGAAGCGCAGATCATGAAAGTAATCAAGCGCATGGGCTATAAGACTGTGACCGATTTCTTCATGGCTGTGGCTGACGAGACCATTGATGTCAACAACATCATAGCGGAATACGAAGCCCTCGAAAAGAAGGCTACCGAAACAGCCGAAGTGCGGTCAGCCGAAGAGTTCCAGCTTATACCCCCAGAGGAACGGGAAGAATCAGGTGGAGATGTGCTCGTGATAGGCGACAACATCAAGGGCATAAACTACAAACTTGCCAAGTGCTGCAATCCCATCTACGGCGATGACGTATTCGGCTTCATCTCGGCTGAAGGCGTAATAAAAATACATCGCCTGGACTGCCCCAACTCCCAACATATAAAAGACAAATATCCTTACCGCCTTATAACCACTCGATGGTCAGGCAAGTTAGGCAATCAGTTTGGTGCGACTCTGCGCATAATCGGTCATGACGACTTGGGAATAGTCACCAATATCACCTCCATTATAAACAAGGAGAAGGATGCATCATTGCGGAGCATATCAATCAGTTCCAATGACGGTATTTTCCAAGGTCATCTTGTAGTGGGCATAAGCGACAATGTCTCGCTGAACAATCTTATAAAGAAAATAAGGACTGTAAAAGGAGTAAAAGACGTAACACGTAGTAACTAAAAATCATTTTTACGATATGAACCTAAAACATCTCGTTATTCTATCCGGAATATCTCTGAGTATAGCAGCTTGCAATGGAGCTAAGGACAATCACGCAAACGAACTGCTTGATGAGGCAAATACCCTTATCGACAACCACGAATACGCCAAAGCTCTGGAAGTGCTCGATACTCTCGACGCGCGCTATCCCGACAATGTAAAATGCAAGAGAGAAGCCCTTCATCTACGGCCTCTCGCTCAGGAAGGACTTACAATAAAAGAGATACAGACCAATGACAGCCTTCTTGCCTATTATAAGCATGTAAAGGACTCACTGACTGACCAATTCACATTCGTGGACAATCCTCAGCTTGTAGAAGGCTATTATGTGATAAAAGAGTACACCAACTCCACTCTATTCAGCCGTAACGGCGTAGAGGCACGCATCACGCCCGAAGGAGAATTTTATATGATATCGTCACTTGTGTCCCAGCCGGTGAAACACACTTCAGTGGCACTGTCCAATTCCAATGGAGAGGTGTCAACCGCTGTAGTAAACTATGACGGTGAACGCAACTATCGTTACGGCAACACCGAAATGATAACATTCACCGGAGCCGAATGCGACACTTTAGGAGCTTTCCTGACTGCAAATCCCGGCTTAAAAACCAACCTTGTGTTTAAAGGGACTAAAAATGCCACCTATCCCCTTTCGGCAAACGACCGCAAGTCAATAGAGCTGTCCTACATCATGGCTAAAGCCCTTTCCCAAGAGAAATTCCTGACCCGAAAGCATGAATACCTTGACCGTCAACTGATACTGGCAAGAGATCAGGCGGCACGGACATCCGATAAGCAGGATTAAAGATTCTGTCGGTCAAGCCACGAAAACATGTAGTCATATAGTGCATCCTTCACCTCCTTACGTGAAAGGACAAGGTCGTGCAACCCTCCTTTTACGGTAATTTCGGTTACGATGATGCCTAATTCCCTTCCATAGCGGGATATGTCGTCCACATCCAGCACGGCATCACTGTAACGGTAGGCATCGGCAGGCGAACCCTTTTTATAGGAAGCATCGGAATGCATGAGCAATATAGGGACATCGATGTGCGAGTCGTTTTGAAGTATGAACTGTCCTTCATCTATCGCTTTAATCCAACTTATATCCACGGCCGGTGACACTTCAAGCTTCCATTCGGTATTATAGTCCCAGTCACCGCCGTATTTTTTCAACAGGCTCCGAGCATAAAGGTTACCGCCTCCCTGAGGAATCTTCTTGTTGGGGAACATTCCTCCGAAAGTGTCAAGCAACGGAATCGCAAACTTTTCCTGAAACTTCGACTGATTCCAGTCAAGGAACGGACTATTGAGAATAAGCGCCTTTATCGACTTATCAGGATGATTATTCATGTAAAGTGACGTGATAAGTCCACCTGTGGAATGCCCCATAAGCACAATTTCGTTTACCCCGTCACGTTTCATCTGGACAATTGCCGAGTCTATGTCGGGGAAATACTCATTCATGTTGTGTACCTGGAACATTTCCTGCCCTTCCATGATTGAACGCCCGTATTTTCTAAGGTCTACAGCATAGAAGTTATAGCAAGAGTCGACAAACCGGTCACCCATCTCGGCATTGAAGAAGTAATCATTGAAACCGTGCACATACAACACCCCTTTATCACCGGCGCATGGCGAAAGTTTACGCACAATTGTCGACCTAACTTTGCCGCTGTAATCATCGGGTTGATCCACGTAGCGCATCTCGTATCCATCGCCAAGCACATCAGGCATCCATTTGGAGCCGGCATATAACGAAGCTGTCCACAACGACAGCAATCCGAAAACAATAAACCGTTTAATAGTGTCCATTACATTTTTTTCTGTTAAAACGCCTTGCTCGGCGATAAGGTTTAGGAACGCTTCTTGCCGAAGTCAGCCGGAACCTTTATCAGCGCAGTAACGCCTATGGTGGCTACACAACATGCCATAATCCACCAGAAGAACCCTACATAGCCCATCTGCTCCTGCAGCCAGCCGGCAGCCATTCCGGGAAGCATCATCCCCAGTGCCATGAATCCGGTACAGATGGCATAATGCGCCGTGCGGAATTCACCGTCACTGAAATAAATAAGATAAAGCATGTAGGCGGTGAACCCGAACCCGTAACCGAACTGCTCGATAAATACACAGATGTTTATACTCAGCAAATCGTGGGGCTGGACCATGGCAAGATAGCAGAATGTGGCGCAAGTGAGCGAAATACTCCACGCCATGGGAGTCAGCCACTTCTTAAGTCCACCCTTTGCAGCGACAATACCACCTATGATGCCTCCTAAAGTAAGACCGATAATTCCAATTGTTCCGTATACTAATCCCACTTGTGAAGTGGTGAGTCCAAGGCCTCCCGCGCTTGCGGAATCAAGAAGGAAGGGATTAATCAGCTTCACAAGCTGTGCTTCAGGAAGGCGGTAAAGCAACATAAACGCAAGTGCTATCCCTATCTGCTTCTTCTTAAAAAAAGAAACGAATGTAGCCATGAATTCCTTTCCCACAGTCCGGAAAGTAACACCGGCAGCAGGTCTATCGCTTTCGGGACGAGGAAGCACTATTGCATGGTACACAGTCACTATGACAAAGAACACTGACAGCACAAACATCACCACAATCCACGCCAAGCGTGTATAATCCATGGGATACTCCACTCGCTGCTGTGACTCTATGTGTCCGGCAAGCATGACAAG
>DAAL01000263.1:223-8597 GCA_001701065.1 Bacteroidales bacterium GP4 | reverse complement strand
CATGCGTGGCGCTAAGAAATGCGATAACCCAGAAAACCGCCAGTGTAGCCTGAAAGAAAAAAGCTCCGGGAAGCGTAAAGGCAATTCCCGCAAAACCTATCCCTATCAGAAATTCCATAGCCACTATCCACCACCGTTTAGTCTTGAACAGGTCCACAAACGGACTCCAGAATGGCTTTATGACCCAAGGCAGATAAAGCCACGACGTGTACAGCGCAATATCCGTATTGGATATTCCAAGGCGTTTATACATTATGACCGATATAGTCATTACCGCCACATAAGGCAGTCCTTGAGCAAAATAAAGTGTTGATATCCACGCCCACGAAGGGGCATGGACATCAATAAATCTTTTTGATTTCAGCATTTTTAAAATAATGTGCAAGAATATCGCGATAATTGTACCCCTTTTGAGCCATGACAGCAGCACCTATCTGGCATAGACCTACTCCATGCCCCCAGCCTGCGCCATAGAATGTGAATCCGGAAGAACTCTTCCTGACCACAAATGCCGAACTATAAAGATGAGTGGGTGAAAGCCAACGCCTTATTTCAAGTTCTTTTCCCACTATCATGCTGCACTTCTCGCCTTCTATGGCAAGCCGGTAGATGCGCCCTGAAGTACCTCTCGCCAATGGAATTATGTCGAGTATCTCTCCGAAGTCGATGCCTGATTTCTTTTTCAGCAGGCGCGAAAGTTCATGCGGAGTATAATGCACCTCCCAACGATAAAAATCAGTGGTTTTTTGGTCGTAGTCATTAAGAATCTGCTTAAGCACTGCTTCCGACGGCTCGGCGCAGAATGCATCAGGACGCGAAAGAATCCAATCCTCGGCAACAGCCTCGTCGCTCAAGTCGGGCAACGGTTGTTCGGGAAGGATATCCCGTCCGCCTTCAAGATAATTATGATGCTCATTCTCCCAGCAATTCTCAAATTCTTCAAAAGCACCGCCGCAGCACTTCGAGAAACGTGCGTCACATAATCTGCCGTCACTCATCAGCACCTCTCCCCATGTGGACAGAATGGCATCGGTGACATCCTCACGGGTTATTCGGGTCAAGCCCTGATAACGCTGGCAATGGTCATCGGCGCACACATCGAAGTCCTCGTGGTCCTCATGGTCGTACCATTTCACAATCTCACCATCGCTACAGAGGGATTCGGTGTCGCATGACTTCTCTTTGCGGCTCCCGATCTGTGCCATTGCCCAACTTCGTGATATGACCGCATGGGCTTTAAGCAGTTCCAACGAGGCATTCGCGCTCATTTCCGATGATATCACACTGCGCAGATAGCTCTCGATATCCACCGTATTTATAGCTATAGTGCCGTCATCCTTTTTAAGAAGCGTCAAGTCACCGCTGAAAGTCTGGTTCTCCTTCTTCTCCCAATGGAAATACTTGCCGATAGTTACGCCTTCCAGAGTAAAGTTGCTTTTAGAGTCGAGTGCATGGAATGTATCGCCCAATGTCTGATAATTTCCATGAAGCACAAAGTCCACCTTCTTTCCTTTCATGATGCCGACATGGATTTGAGGCACATCCTCCACATAGGTGGTGTCTTTAAAAATCTGAGTAGCGTATACATCGTCAATCCTTTCAAAATCCTCTNNTTCAGCGGTGACTTGACGCTTCCGATGTGGTAATCAATGTTCCCATTACATCTATAGCTCCGGGGCTAACTTTGAGGAATCCGTAACAGTCAGGTCGATGGGCACGACGTGGCACAACCACTATCTCAAACCGGTTATCATCCACACGGCGCACACCCGCATTGATTCGCGGCTCCGGTTCATCATCTTTCCGTTCAAGCCCATTCAGCAGGGAAGAAAGATATTTTACAATCTCCTCCTTTGTGCCTGTCTGGTAATAACGCATAAACGGATATTCGATTCTTAACGGCATGTAACGCTCCGGAACTCCCTGAAAATGCAGATGATCAGGTGCCGAAGCTCCACATTTCGCTCCGTTATAGAATACAGTGTACCCTTCAAGTTCCTCGCTAATCGCAACAAAAGCCTCCTCATTGCCTATAAGCAACTGGGGAGTGTGCTCATGATGGACAATAGTAAGATGATGAGGGAACACCGGATAAGGGTTAAGCAATATATCATAATCGCCCCACGGAAGCGCAGCCTGTTCTTTAGGTCGGTTCTTGCCACACAGGAAGCATGGACGTTCCGAGATAGACACATCGTCCACCTTAGCCTCGGTGCTCACCTTTCGGGAACTGTTAAGCATCACTTGCCAAGGAACTCCGTTTACACTGACACACTTAGTCTTGACATCGCCCACTTGAGCGTGCCGTTCGCAAGCGTCTCCCCAGGAAGACAACTGCTCCGATATAAAATCTTTTGTATTATCCATTATTCATCATTTTCCAATGTGCGGCGGCAAAGGTATCCTGACGGCTCCTAATCTCCCAAGTCCGCAACTGATCCTTATAATAGTTATGTCGGTTCACTTCTTCATGAGTAAGCGAAGCATCGGTATTGTCCTCCCATCGGCGACACAGATATAACGAATCGAGTATCCTGCCCACCCTATACGAGCTGCATATGTTAAGGCACATAGAATAATCTTCGCCATAACTTACATCAGGGAATAAAAACGACCTTGCAATAGGAGTATAAAATGCCCTCGGCGCACCAAAACCGTTTATGCGGAGAGCATTGTTCTGTCCGTTGTGGGCAGTCCACTCTTTGTGGGCTATCAATCCCGGTGGAATAACTACCTTATTGAAGTCGGTAAGCGTATAGCTTCCCACCACCATACCGCAATGGGTTTTCATGAACACATCCACAATACGCTGAAGAACATTATTGTCGCTATATACATCATCGCTGTCAAGCTGCACAACAAACTGACCGCAGGAAGAGGACAACAATGCTTCATTCCAGCAACCGCCAATCCCGTGCATGGGACTATCCGGAATAAGATGCACAATAGATGTGTTTTCCGATGAAAGTTGCTGAAGCAGTTCGGTTGTTCCGTCAGTGGAATAATTATCCACCACTATTATATTAAAGGAAAAATCGGTCACCTGAGCCAATGCGCTTTCCACCGCGTCACGTATAGTCCTTACTCGGTTCTTCACCGGAATAACCACTGATGCCTTTACCTCCCACGTTCCTTCGAAACGACACCGATTCTCTACAGGAGGCAGATAAGCTTCTATCTGCTTTAGATGATAAGTACATGCCTGTTCCAGTTCCTTCTGGACTTCGACATTCCTCGGATTAACATAGTCAAACTGCGACGCTGCATCCTTCCTGCTTTCAACCGTGTACAAGGGCTCCGACACATGGATTATATCACCGCAACGTGACAAGGCAAGACGCAACGCATAAAATGACGCATATTTATAGCCGGATTTAAACTCGTTGTCAATCAATACACCATCCTTGTCACAGTCATAAACACAAGACTCAATAGCGGTGGACTCAATGCAGATAATCTCACCGAAATCAAAATCATCACGCACCGAGCCTAACTGATAGTCAATAGTTCTACGCAACTGTGGTTTACCGCAATTATCAATCTCATAATAATCACTATAAGCCATAACCGATGCCGACATCATCATAACTTGACTCATGCGGTTAAGCACAGTCTCATCATAGGTGACTTTACTACCTTTCTTCTTCAAGAAAATGTAGTCATCACCCCCCGACCACTCAATTATATCCAGTAACGTGGAGTGTCCACATAAAAAATCAATCTCTTTCATAATACTACAAATATACGAATTATATTTTTAAAACACTTTTAATCTAACATAATCCGGAAGATTTTATAACTATATACAAAAATAACAATATTATATTTTGTGTGAAATGAAAAATAACATTAATTTTGCATAAGAAACCACGCCGTCAGGAGATGGTAGTGGGATCGTTATTTTTAAAGACGTTTACCAAGCGTTTTGTTCTTGACAATCCTGAATCTCGCAAATTCATTATCCTGTCAAAGACAAGGCAACGGTAGATGTCCATGGGTTATATATATGTCAATTTTTTGCATTCTATTCGGGGATGTAAAAATAATAATATGTATATATCGGCGTGGGCTTCTGGCGTTGCTCGTCCTGACAGGATAGGCAATGCGAGAGCCAAGGATTGTGGGACGAGCACGGTACAGTTTCCCACGTCTTAAATTTTATAATATCGCCATTGGGGAAGCTGGGCGATAATATAAAACTAAATATAATGGAAAAAATAAAACCATTATCACGAATGTGTCTAAGCATTGCAGGAGTTATGATTTTGACTATGTCCCCCCTCACTCTTGATGCTCAGATGACAAACAATTCCGATGATCGAATATCAATTGGAATTGAAGGAGGCCTACATTACAACAAAGTAAATTACTCCGAAATCGACAAAACTATTTTCCCAAAAAATAACGGTGCCACAAGTGGCGTATTTGGGATTTATGGAGAATTTGAACTCGGAGAAAGTAGATTATTCAGTATCAGACCGGAATTAGTGTTCCTTAAGCGTGGAGGGAAGCTTAAAGACATAAATTATATTACCGGAACCGGTAGAGGAAACTTAGTTTATACTTTTAATCCATCTTACTTTGATATTCGGCTACCGCTAATTCTTAATTTTGGAAATCCCGGCGGTATACGACCATATATCTACGTAGCGCCAGTATTGGGATTCCCAACCGGAGGTAAAATCAAAGCTGAAGATGATGATACAAAATATGAAGTTGACATAACAAAAGCCAATATATCGACAACATATTTTGCCGGGATGGTAGGTGCCGGTGTAAAAATACCGGTTTATATAGCCTCACAAAAATATTTTAATATAACATTAGAAGCTTCATATGAATATGGATTCTCCAACACATATGGGAGCAAGGAAAAAGACGGGGAAGCCATTGCTCCTATCTTCTTTCCGGTATACCATATTAACGGAACAAGAAAAAATTCAGGATTTGAGTTTAAAGCCGGAGTTGCTTTCCCTCTATCAATATTTAGAAAGGATAAGCCCAAACCACAGAATACAATCATATACAATGAGCCAACAACTCCCACTCCCATTGTCACAGAAAAGCCGGTAATTGTAGAGAAAGATTGTTATTCTCTTGACGAAATCATATCCTTAATGGCTAATGGAGAAAAAATAGAGGGTCGAACCATATGCGCGATTGATTTAATAAATTTTGAGTTCGGCAAAAGCTCTCTTGACAGATCATCCAAAGAATATCTTGATAAAATAGCGTCATTAATGAAACGTTCCAATGTCAAAATCGAAATAAAAGGACATACCGACAATGTGGGAAGTGAAGAATATAATATGGAGTTATCTCGTCAAAGGGCAGAAGCTGTTTATAACTACCTCATAAAAAATGGAATCAGTCCATCCAAACTCTCATTTTCTTATTATGGGATGAGCCAACCAATAACAACCAATGACACCCCGGAAGGACGTAAAGAAAATAGACGTGTCGAATTTGAAATATTAAAATAGTACAACAATGAAAAATAAAAATACAATCCTCACATTATTATTGCTTCTTGTGGCATGTACTCTTAGTAGCTGCGTAAGCGATGGAGATGAAACGATCTCCCTTGAATATGGTAATCCTAAAAAAATGATTATTGGGAAATGGATATTGGACAAGAGTTATGTCGTATATTCCGATGGAAGAAGAGTAGAAGAAAATACCGGTAACATGTGGTACCAATTTTACAATGACGGGACTTATACCACATCTGACGATAAAAATCCAAAGAAATGGCGACTTGGCACTAATTCCGACAATGCTCCATATTATGGGAATATAAATCTTGATGGAGAAGATTATGAAATTGTGTCACTTGGAGGCGACGAAAATGGAGATAAAGGGCGATGGATACTTGGTCAAGATGAGACCAATGACAAAACAAGGTACTGGGAATTAAACAAAACCGAAGATTTTGAAGACGACGAACCTTCAATACCGGATAGTCCCGGAGGAAAAGGGAAACTCGTAAGCCGAGTGGAAGTAGGATTCTTCTCAGATACAGAAACAAAAGTCGTTCAAACCATAGACTTTCTCTATGACAATAATAACCGAGTAATATCAGCTATATATCGTGGCGAGGAAGAAGTGGTAATAGGGCCTATGGGCTACCAAATATATTACAATATAAATGATGACCGTTTAACTCTTTCAACGAGGGCAGCAGGCAGCACTGACAAGCCCATAAATCTTAATGGAGTCCCGGAAGATAAGGGTCCGTATGGAACAATCAATTCTCAAGGTTATCTTACCTATGACTGTTTTGAAAATTCTCAAGAGGAGCTAAACTCTGGAGATTATTTCAGCGTGTGGTATGAATACAATTCCAAAGGAGAAACCATCCAGCGATCATGCGGGACGGCACAGTCTTCTGACTATTCTTTTACTTATATTTGGGAAGATGGCAACATAACAAACGGGCCATCAAATGATGATATATATTATAGAGGTAATATTGAGAATAAAGCCAACATTGACCTAAACAAACTCTCAGCCGACCAAATATTTGATGAAGATTTTTTCGGACTTGCGTTATGCGGCTATAAAGGAATAAAGGATAAATACCTCATTGTACAGATGATCGGATTAGACCCAGCTAAATTTGATTATGAATATGACAATGAAGGATATCCTATATATATCCGTAGATGGGATATCCCGAGACACAATTACAACTGGAATGCAGATTGTGTAATGTTTAAAATCACATATACCGAATAATTACAGTCCGCAAAAAACATTTATATACTTTAAGAGGCTGTCTAACACTTTTTGATTGTTAGACAGCCTCTCTCTTCATTTACTCTATAGTAACAACGAAACCCTGACTTTTTTACCTTTCAGTTTTTGATCGGAAATATTTTTAAGTACTTCTTTCTTTTTTTCAACTGGGATAGCTGCAAGAGCGGAATGATCCTTTACGATGATTTTCCCCACTTCGCCGGCTTCGAGACCTCCCTGTTTTATAAGATAGCCGGCAATGTCGCCGCGCGATACCTTCTCTTTCTTTCCCATATTAAAATACAGGGTTACGGCAGTAGCCTTAATGGGATTATCAGAGTGCCCCGAAGGAAAATAAGGTCGGTCAAAGACCACATATTCAGGAATTGAATCGCTTTCCGAGGTCAGCACATAGACAGTTCCAGTGGCATCAACTCGTGCAGTACGTCCGTTACGGTGAGTCCATGTGTCCTCATTAAGCGGCATATGGTAGTGAATAATCGACTGCACCGCATCTATATCAAGCCCGCGCGCGCCCAAATCGGTCGACACAAGGATGGGAGTAGTCCCGTTGTTGAGCAGGTCAACAGCTTTCTCACGGTCATTCTGATCAAGCGCCCCGTGATATAATCCCACAGGCAGCCCCGCTTTTTTAAGATGCTCATAAACTCGGGCAGCACTCTCGCGATGATTGACAAACACTATCGCTTTACCGTTAGGCAGTGAATGCAAAAGGTCAATCAGGGTGTCCACCTTGTCCTTTACCGGACTTTCCACCTGCACTACCGCCATACGTGTCCTGACATCCTTACCGCCATCAAGGAAATCAAACGTCTCAGGCGACTTTATTTTTATAAACTCTGGAATCTCGCTTAATTCAGTGGCGGAGGTGAGTATTATACGGCTAAGATTAGGCATCGTGCGTATCACTTTGCGCATCTCGTCATGGAAACCAAGCTCCAACGACTTGTCATACTCATCCAGTACAAGTACTTTAGCGGTGTATAAATCCACATGTCCACGGGTAATGTGATCGAGCAAACGTCCGGGAGTTGCGACAATGATGTCAGGCACAGGCGACAACGAATTTTTCTCGTCAACAACCGAATGACCGCCGTAGAGAGCCACACACTTATAACCCACGGCAACCTCCTTGACTACACGGTATATCTGCATCACAAGCTCTCTTGCCGGAGCTATCACCACACCCTTGACATCGGGCGACGGTGATTTTAACGACTTCAACATGGATGCGACAAACGCCACGGTTTTTCCGGTGCCGGTGGGCGACAACAGAATTATGTTCTTCGCTCCCGAATTCACCACTTTCTCCTGCATGGGATTCAGCGATTCAATCTTCAGGCGAGTATTTATATTATGTAGTATGTCATCAAGTTTCATATACTTCTTTTTAGTTATGTCTACAAAGTTAATCAATTAGAATATATAAAAAACTTTATAGAGGATAAAATAACCACTTATTAGTGTAATAACGACGAAAACACCTATATAACTTGTTAAAATATAAAAAAATATAAGTTTTTTAGCAAAAATAAGCAAAAGAATATAATAAACATTTGGAGCGTGTACTTAAAAGTTCCTATCTTTGTATGTGTGTTTTTCATAGTATTAGATT
>DAAL01000263.1:0-157 GCA_001701065.1 Bacteroidales bacterium GP4 | reverse complement strand
TATTGTACCTTTTTTGCTTACTTTGCAGTATGAATTCTACTGAAAACATAAAAATGATGTCATGGGAAAAACTCATCAACGACAAGCGTTTCGGACTTGAGGATTACCATGACCCGAAACGAAGCACACGAAGTGACTTCCAGCGCGACTTTGACCG
>DAAL01000222.1 GCA_001701065.1 Bacteroidales bacterium GP4 | reverse complement strand
GCTATCACCACGCCGCCCGCCAACCGTTATCCCATCATGACTTCGGTGAACGTGATGAACGATGACATAGTGGAGGAGGCGATAAACTTCGAGATGTCGCGCAACGGGCAGGTGTTCATGGTCAATCCGCGCATCGAGGGGCTTTATGACCTTGAAAGCATGGTGAAGCGTCTCGTGCCTGACGCGCGCGTAGTGGTGGCTCACGGACAGATGCCTCCGGAAAAGCTTGAAAAGGCTATAATAGACTTCGCCAACCACGACTACGATGTGATGCTTGCAACCACTATCATCGAATCAGGCATCGACATGCCCAATGTCAATACCATCGTGATAAACAATGCCCAGAATTTCGGGCTGAGTGAACTGCACCAGTTGCGCGGACGAGTGGGACGCAGCAACAAGAAAGCGTTCTGCTACCTGCTTGTTCCGTCAGGCAAACCGCTCACTCCTATTGCCCACCGTCGTTTGCAGGCGATAGAGAGCTACAGTGAGCTTGGCAGCGGAATCCACATAGCCATGCAGGATCTTGACATCCGCGGAGCCGGTAATCTGCTCGGCGCAGAACAGTCGGGATTTATAGCTGACCTGGGATATGAGACTTACCAGAGAATACTCAAAGAGGCGGTGCTGGAATTGAAAAACGAGGAGTTTGCTGACACGCTTACCGCTGATGACGGCACAAACGAGGATGAATTTGTGGCTGACTGCACTGTGGAGAGCGATCTCGAACTGCTGTTGCCTCCTGATTATGTGCCGCAGGAAAGCGAACGTATAAGCCTTTACAAGGAGCTTGACAATATCGAGAGGGAAATTGACCTGCTCGACTTCCGGAAGCATCTTGAGGACCGTTTCGGCAAGATACCGCATGAGACAGTGGAATTGCTCCGGGTGCCACGGCTCCGGTATCTCGCAAGGAAGCTGGGAATAGAAAAGGTGATGCTCAAGCAGGGATATATGTACATATACTTTGTGGATGACAGCAACAAGGCTTATTACCAGTCGCCGATGTTCGGAAAAATCTTGAGTTATCTGCAGTCCCATCCTCGCCGTGCGCAGCTTCGTGAGCGGAACGGAAAGCGTAGCATGTCGTTCGCTGATGTTCCCACTGTGGAGGAGGGAGTGGATATCCTGCAGCAGATATTGAATCTTCAATCTATCTGATTTATCCCAAATATTGTGAGAATTATCTAAATTTGTAAAAATACTATCTAAAAATAGTAATAATTATTGGCGGTAAAGCACTATATTTGCATTGTTATCGCATAATTGTTTTACAATGAAAAAAATTATTTTCACTATTGCTGCGGCAGCATTGTTTACGGCTACCTGTGCGGCTCAAGTTCCGCCTACTGATTTCGGCGGATTCCAGAAATCGGAGAACACCGCCAAGTTCTCCAAGAAGTTTGCCGACCTGAATTACGCCGGTGACAATGAAGGCTACCACACTCTTGACATTTATTTGCCGGAGAAAGGGGAGGGGCCGTTCCCGGTGATAGTGCACATATACGGAAGCGCATGGTTCAGCAATAATTCCAAGAATATGGCTGACATAAACACCATATGCGCTGCTTTGCTGGATGCCGGATACGCTGTGGCGACACCTAACCACCGGTCAAGCGGCGACGCGAAGTATCCCGCACAAATCAATGACATAAAAGCGGTAGTGAGATTTCTGAGAGGAAATGCTGAAAAATATAATCTTAATCCTGAATTCATCGGTGCGTCAGGCTTCTCTTCGGGAGCGCATCTTGCGTCGCTCATGGGTGCCACCAATGGAGTCAAGGAAGCTAAGATGGGTGAGGTGACTATGGACCTGGAAGGCACTGTGGGAAATTATCTCGACTGTGACAGCAAGGTATATGCCGTGTGTGAGTGGTCCGGTCCCATCGATTTGCTGAATATGGACTGCGCCGGACCTGCGCAGTGGAAACCGTCGCCGGAGGAAGTGGTCATGGGTATGCCGCTCGAAGGCAATGAGGACAGTTACCGGTTGCTAAGTCCGGTGTATATGATGGATAAAGACGATGTTCCGTTCCTTGTTTTTCACGGTAACGAGGACAATGTGGTTCCTGTGTGCCAGGGCAGAATCATCAATCAGGCACTGCAGGATGCCGGCATAGAGCATGAATACGTCGAAGTTGAAAAAGGAGGGCATGGGTTCAATATGTATTCTCCTGAAAACCTACGGAAGATGACTGATTTCTTCGATAAACACAGGAAATAAGTCAGCAGGAGATCGAAAATGCTATCCTTGTGAGAAGTGTTAAATGGCTGGAGCATATTTAACACTTCTCCTTTATGTTTTTAACGTATAGGCACAAACTAAAAAAATGGCATTATGTTTTTAATAATGTAGAATAAATAGAAGCGGAATCACACGGACGAAACGCACAATGCGAAATGCACAATGTTTTTTTACTTTTATCAATCTACGCAGAGAGTTTTAAATAGATATCGATTTTATGAATTCGACACTATATTAATAATTAACTAAAATATTTGAGAATATGGCAACAACTCAGTACCATCCCGTAGTACAGGAGCTTATCGATATGATAGCTCAGAATGGTTGGCAAAGCAAGTTTGAAGAGGCTTTGAAAAAGGCACAATCCTACAATGTAATAGGATTTGAGGACGTGAAGACTCTTGATGATTATTTCAAGTGGATTGACGCTCAGTTAAAATGGGCTCCTATTGAGGACCTTTACGGCAAAGAAGTGTTTAAACATGTATGTAAGTTCTATTTTATTCTTGACCAAAGTCCTGTTAAGGAACTTCAGAATCCTGTTACACCTCATGACAAAATGCAACCTCTCACCCCGCTTTCAGCATGGATGAGAAGATTTATGGATGCTCTCGGACAGTGGATGGATGAACCTGCTTCACTTACTCCCGAAACAGAAAAGACATTCTGGCAATGTCCTCCTTACAACATGGATGAATACATTCGTCCTCGTGGCGGCTGGAAGAGCTTCAACCAGATGTTTGCCCGTCGTACCAAACCGGGCTATCGTCCTATCGCAGCCATCGGCGACAGTCGTGTGATTACCGCTCCTGCCGATGCTACATTTGACGGACAGTGGGAAGTGAACACCAACGCCGGTGTCGACATCAAGGGTCTACACTGGAGAATCGAAGAACTCCTTGAGGGCAGTCCTTATGCTCATGCATTTGAAGGCGGTCAGTGGACTCACTCATTCCTTAACACTACCGACTATCATCGTCAGCATGCTCCTGTTGCAGGTACTATAGTTGAAGCCCGTGTAATACAAGGTACTGTCTATCTTCAAGTGACAGCTGAACCTATCCCAGGCGATCCTATAGTACTCCCGTTTTTCAGACCGGCG
>DAAL01000190.1 GCA_001701065.1 Bacteroidales bacterium GP4 | reverse complement strand
CCCCGCATGAGGGCTATCCTGAGCAAGGTGGTCAACGAGGACCTGAAGCATGTGATGCCCAGCATCAAAGCCTCCACGCTCCTCATATGGGGCGAGAATGACACCGCCACTCCGCTTGCCGACGCGCAGTACATGGAGAAGCACATTGACGGCGCAGGGCTTGTGTCTTTCCCCGGGTGCGGACATTACAGCTTTTTGGACAATCCAGTGCAGTTTGCGGCGGTGCTTCGCAGTTTTCTTAATTCATGATTAAAATTACTTTACGATGGTATTGACTATATTGATTATTTTGGTAGTGCTCGGCGCGGTGAACCTCGCTTTGGAACTTAAGCGTGACCTGATGATGCTGCAGCAGAACAGTTACAGGAACGAACGTTACTCCAAATGGCTTGCCACGAGTGCCGACACCACATCGTTTGTGCGGCTTGTGAGCTATGCCGGAATCCTTGTGATGCTCATGCCCCGTGTCATTTTCCCGCTCAACGTGGTTCTGCCTTACTTCGTGTACATCCTCAATTCACGGTCGCTTCTCATAGCCCGCTACAAAAAGCCGCTTGTGTGGACCAACCGTGCCAAGCGCATCTACGGTGTGGCTGCGGGTCTGTCGGTGGTAGTGATTGCGGCTGTGGCGGTGATATACAAGACGCTTTATGCCGTGGCGGTTGCCGAGTTTTTCCTCTTCGCGCTGTCCCATGCCGTGACCCTTTTCTCCAATTGGCTCCTGAAGCCGGTGGAAAAGCACATCAACCAGAAGTACTACGACGATGCGCGCCGCATTCTTGAGGGAATGCCTGACCTGAAAGTGATAGGCATCACCGGAAGCTACGGCAAGACGAGCACCAAGCACTATCTGAACCGCATTCTTCAGGAAAAATACAATGTGCTCATGACTCCCGGAAGCTACAACACGCTCATGGGTGTTATCCGCACCGTGCGCGAGATGATGAAGCCTTACGATGAGATATTCATCTGCGAGATGGGAGCCAAGAACATAGGCGACATCAAGGAGATATGCGACCTCGTGCATCCGTCCATAGGAATTATTACCGCCGTGGGTGAGCAGCATCTTGAATCGTTCAAGACCATCGAGAATGTGCAGCGCACCAAGTTTGAGCTTGTCGACGCGCTTCCTGCCGACGGAATGGCGTTCCTGAACGATGATTTCGAGTATGTGGCAAACCGTCAGGTGGACACCGTGGAAGCTGTGCGGTACGCCATGACCGAGAAAGGTGCCAACCGCTACTACGTGAAGAATCTGCAATACGCTGAGGACGGCACCGACTTCACTCTTGCAGGACCTTTCGGCGAGGCCGATTTCCACACACGTCTTATAGGCGAGTTCAATATCTCCAATCTCATCCCGGCAATAGCCGTGGCGATATATCTTGATGTGCCCATGGCTGCTATAAAGCTTGCCGTGTCGAAGATTGAGCAGGTGGAGCACCGCCTGAGCGTGAAGCGCACTGCCGGCGGCATCACGATAATAGACGATGCATTCAATTCCAACCCCGACGGCTCACGCATGGCTCTCGAAGTGCTCCGCGAGATGAAAAAGGGTAAGCGCATCATTGTCACTCCGGGCATGATTGAGCTGGGCGAGAAGCAGTGGGACTACAACAACCGCTTCGGCAAGAAGATTGCGCAGTGCGCCGATGTGGCTATTGTTGTGGGCGCTTATAACCGTGAGGCTATTCTTGAAGGACTGAAAGCCGGCGAGATGCCTGAATCGAAAGTGAAAGCGGTGGACACCTTTGCCGAAGCGCAGCAATATCTGTCGACCATCATGCAGAGCGGCGATACAGTGCTCTATGAAAATGATCTTCCCGATACTTTTAAATAGAAAAATATAACAAAAGATGAAAACTACAATAGGAGTGATATTCGGCGGACGTTCCACCGAACATGAGATTTCAGTTATTTCGGCATCACAGGCAATGCATGCCATCAACCGCGACAAATACGATGTCGTGCCTATATATCTGACAAAACAAGGTAAATGGTACACCGGCGAGGCATTGTTTGACGTGGCTAACTACCGTGATATTCCCTCATTGCTTTCAAAGTGCACTGAAGTGTACATGCGTCCGGTCTACGGCGACTACAATCTATACAACGCCAAGCCTGCGGGGCTTTTCGGCAACAAAGGTCCGGTTGCGACGCTTGATGTGGTGATTCCGGTGCTCCACGGCTCTAATGTCGAGGACGGTATATTTGAGGGTGTGCTTGAGACTATCGGCATCCCTTACGCCGGATGCGATGTGCTTGCGTCGGCTAACGGAATGGACAAAATCACCATGAAGATGATTCTGCAGGCAAACGATGTTCCAGTTGTGGACTACGTGTGGTTCACCGATAAGCAATGGGACCGCACCCGTGACGACATTGTGGCTAAAGTGGAAGCGAAACTTGGCTATCCCGTGATAGTGAAGCCTGCGAATCTCGGATCAAGTGTAGGCATCGGTGCCGCTCACGACCGCGCCCAGCTTATTGAGAAGATAGACGAGGCTGAGAAATACTCGTCGCGCCTTATCGTGGAGCACATGATTGGGGAACTTCAGGAGATAAACTGTTCAGTTCTCGGCGACTGCGATGATTACCGCATGTCGGTACTTGAAGAACCTATCAAGGTGGGCGATTTCCTGACCTACGAACAGAAATACATGGGTGGTCAAAAAGGAGCTAAAGGTATGCAGTCGGCACAGAAACGCATCCCGGCTGACCTTCCCAAGGAGGAAACCGAACGCATCCAGTATCTTGCCGGCGAGACATTCCGTGTGCTTTCTTGCCATGGTGTGAGCCGTGTGGACGTGATGATAGACAAGGCTACACGCAACATCTATGTGAACGAAATCAATACTATCCCCGGTTCGCTGTCATTTTATCTATGGGAGGCAACCGGCATTCCGTTTGACAAGTTGATGGATACATTGGTGCAGCTTGCTCTTAAGCGTAAACGTGAAGAATCGCTGAAAACCGTAAGCTACGACCAGAATATATTCAATCTTTCCGGTGGCATAAAAGGAGCCAAAGGCACCAAAACTCGCTAAATCCTCTCCCGTCCCATAGAATTAAACATTAATGAAGCCCATGATTGCCCTCCTGCAACCATGGGCTTAATCCATTCTCTCTATAAATGCTATATTGAGCGAATCGTCGATTTTTTGTGGTTTTTTGTTTGGGGTGCCGTTTTACTTTCTGTGAATCAGTTGATAGGGAGTGGGGTGATGCGGCGTGAGGGGTTGCGGTTGATGATGAGCGGCACGGTTTCCACTTCTACGGTTGATGTGTCAAGACCGAGTGCCTCCTCGGGCGAGATGCCAAGTAGTCTTATCTTCTC
>DAAL01000015.1 GCA_001701065.1 Bacteroidales bacterium GP4 | reverse complement strand
CCTGCTGAAACCTAATCCGATGAGGTCACACAGCGGAGTATTGTCGTCGCCTTCAGCCACGAGGTAGATGGCGTGCTTTTTGTCGAGTTTGTCGACAAATTTAGAGACATCGGCTGCAAATTTACGGTTGTTGTCGGCTGCGCACCCTTCGGGCACAACAATTTCAGCTATTTTAGTGCCTTTCCACGCACCGTTGTTGCCGGGAGCATCCATCCACACATGAACTTTGAAGCTCTTGTCGGTCAACGGATTGAGGAATAGATTGATTTTGGTGTTGTTGCCTTTTCGGGTTCCTGCGAATGCCTTAAGTCCCATTTTGTCCTTCGACAGTCCGCCGAATCCGAAGTATTTGAATCCTACGACATTGCCGTTGGCAATTCCGGCTACCGGGGCATTGTTGTCCCATATGTCCCAAGTGTCCTGCTGCAGCTGAGTGTTGGTGAGATAGCACGCTATTCCTGCGGGATAGTAGCGGTAAGGATCAAGACCGTACACGTGGAACCCTTCGGATGTGACTTCAGCGCCGGTGTATTCGTTGCCTTTGCTGTCCTTTAGAGTCTTGTGTCCGCCTTTCACGTAGGGGTCATAGGCTGTCATTATCACTTTGCCGCCTTCAGCAACCGGCTTTTTGTCCCAGCTTACGGCGATTGGTGCCACCACTGCCTGACGTGCAAAACCGAAATTGCGCGGCGGACGGTGATAGAACACGTACCACTGACCGTTGATTTCCTCGATGCTTCCGTGGGTGTTGTGTCCTCCGTTGGTCACCTGAAGTTCGGTTCCGTCAGGACCGAGTTCGGGAGCGCGCGAGTCGACAAGCACACCGCCTATCTTCCATGGTCCCAGCGGGGTATCGGCGTAGGCGTAGCGCAGGGTTGAGTTGCTGCTGCCAAGTCCGTATTCCGGACCTGAATATCCGCTGTATATAGCCACATATTTATTACCTACTTTTCTGATGGATGAGGCTTCGAAGAAGTTGAATTGCCCGAGGTCCTCACCGGGATAAATGCACGGGTATTCCACATCGGGGTGGCGCGGTTTACCGTAAGAGAAGCTTGCGGGCATGTGGAACGGTATTATTTCCGTTCCGGGTCGCACTGAGTACATGGTGTTGGGGTCAAGCTGAGCCGCCGAAGAACGTTGGAATCCCCAGTATCCGTAGGCACGGTAACCTTTTTCAAAGTCGGGGTCGGCGGGATCGGTGATTTGTTCCACGTATATAGACGGGTCGAAGCCTAAGATGCTGCCTTCGATGGTGCGTTCGCCTTTTTCGTCAAGGTTCACCGGTTTAAACGGACCGTCGGGGCGTTTACCTTTCGCCACCATCGCCTCGCGGTGCGGGCCGCGGCTGTGGGGGTAGAGATAGTAGGTCTTGGAGCCGTCCTTTTCGCGCACTTCCACGAGGTCGGGAGCAAACATTATGTCCCACGTGCCATTGTGGTTGTAAGTGAAGATGGCACCTTCGTCGCGCCACTTTGCCAAGTCCTCCACGGGCGCTGACCACATGTGGATGTCGGCGCCGCAATAAGCTTTGTAGCTCACGTCGTGGGAACCGATGATGTATATACGGTATTTCCCCGGATTGTCAGGGTCTTCAAATACTCGCGGCTCCCCATCGGGCAGATGTTCCCAAAGCGGCAGATAGGGATTGCCGGGGACAGTATGGACATACTTGCCTTGGTCGGTAGTCGCAGCGTTTAGCCGGGTTGTGGGTAGTGCCGCCAGCAGCACTATTCCGCAAGAGATTAGTTGTGATAGGGTCATGATAGGTTAAGTTTTTGGTTACTGCCGGAAACCGGCATTTTACTATATGCAAAAATAATATATATCGGGAAGATGCCTTTGTGCATTTTGTCACAAACGCCTTTACTCAGGTAACACGCCGGCAAATCGTGTAACATATATCTTTTTTTGTGTAACATTGCGGCGATTATTGCTGAATTTTGTGGAAAACCGATTAATTTTGCACCATTATTTTATTGGATAGTTTATGAATGCAAAAGACATAAAAGGTTATACGCTGGCAGCTGTAGCCGCAGCCGCTTACGGCACTAATCCGGCGTTTGCCATCCCTCTTTACGAGCAGGGCATGAATCCCAATACGGTGCTGTTGTTTCGTTACATGATGGGGATTCCGCTTCTTGCGGTGATTATGGCGTTGCGTGGAGTAGGTTTCCGGTTGGCGAAGTACGAGATAGGACCTACCGCCATTCTTGGAGTACTGATGGCTTTTTCGTCGCTTGCCTTGTTTGAGAGCTACAAATACATGAATTCCGGCATCGCATCCACCCTCCTGTTTGTCTATCCTATCATGGTGGCGGTCATGATGATATTCTTTTTCCATGAAAAATTCAAGTTCACCGTAGCATTGTGTCTTGTGATTATGTCGGGCGGTCTTGTTCTGCTCATGAAGCCGCAGGGTGGTCAGCCGCTCAGTCCATTCGGATGCATCCTCGTTATGGTGTCGGCGTTGACCTACGCTCTCTATATAATATTTGTGAATGTGTCCAAAGCCATTAAAAACATTCCCACGACTAAATTGCTGTTCTATGTGCTGTGTTGGGGATGCTGTGTCTATCTGGCGATGTTCACTTTGGGATATGAGTTGACGCTTCCTTCGGTGCCCACAGGATGGCTTAATCTCTCGGCGTTGGCTATTATCCCCACGGTGCTGTCGCTCGCTTGCACCACAAGGGCAATTCAACTTGTCGGCTCCACTCCCACCGCCATCTTGGGCGCGCTCGAACCGGTGTCAGCCGTTATTCTGAGTGTGACCGTGCTGGGGCAGGCTATCACTCCGCGCGAAATTCTTGGCGGAGTGCTGATAGTGTTAGCCACCACTATCGTTATAGCCGACCAATCGGTTGACCGACTGATACTTCATGTCAGAAAAATGTTCCCCAAATCCCATTTTTATGTAAAATAGTGCATTGTGAAGGGTGTATTTTATGTAAAATAGTGCATTGTGAGAGGTGGTTTCTCGGGCGACTCCGGCGACTCGGGCTTCTCGGGCAACTCGGGAAATCGTCGAAGACGATGCATTATGGTTAGCCCCATATTTATATATGGGGTGGTGACGACATCCCCCACCCACAAAAACATCGAAGATGTTTCTT
>DAAL01000272.1 GCA_001701065.1 Bacteroidales bacterium GP4 | reverse complement strand
AGCACCCATAGCCTCCAGTTCTTCTTTACCGGCTCGGCGGTGCCTCCCAAGCGGGACCAAGCACAGATGATGCATTCCGGCACAGGACGGTTTTCGTGGCTTAAGATGCGTCCCATGTCGCTGTGGGAGTCGGGCGAGTCGTCAGGGGATGTGAGTCTTGGCGAACTTTTCCGTATGCCTGCTTCGGAGCCTGTCAGGGGCGAAAATGCGTTGACTCTTAACGATATGGCATTTCTCGTTTGCCGCGGCGGTTGGCCCAAAGCAGTCCATAAAGGGCGCAGTAAGCTTGCTTTGCGTCAGGCGATAAACTACTATGAGGCAATAGTGCGTGTCGACATTTCACGTGTTGATGATGTCGAACGCGATGAACAGCGCACCCGTAGGATTATGCGCTCTTATGCCCGGCATCAAGGTGCGCAAGTGAGTGTGCAGACCATTCTTGACGATATTTCGGAGAACGATACCATGGAGTTGAGCGATAAAACCGTATACTCCTATATAAATGCGTTAAAACGGATTTTTGTGATTGAGGACATGCCGGCATGGAATCCCAATCTGAGAAGCAAGTCGGCAGTGCGCAGTTCCGACACCCGATATTATGTCGACCCGTCAGTGGCTTGCGCCGCGTTGGGGCTTGGTCCTGATGACCTGATAAATGATTTAAATACCTTCGGGCTGCTGTTTCAGGGCTTGTGCGTCAGGGATTTGCGGGTATATGCTCAGGCGTTGGACGGCACCGTCTACCATTTCCGGGACAGGACCGGGCTTGAGTGCGATGCCGTGGTGCATTTGCGTAACGGAAGTTACGGTTTGGTTGAAATAAAGTTGGGCGGTGAAAAGCTCGTCGAGGAGGGCACCAGGAATCTTCTTGCCTTAAAGGACAAGATTGACACCACCAAGATGAAATCCCCGTCGTTCATGATGGTGCTGACTGCCGTGGGCGATTATGCCTACCGCCGCACCGACGGTGTGCTGGTCGTTCCCGTCGGCGCCCTGAAGCTTTGATTCTTCGCCGTAGGCGTGAATCTCGTATATCCTCGAACCCCATCGGGGGCGGCTCCATTGTTCCGCCACGGCGCAGTTTTTTGCATTTTTTTGCCGCAAATACTTGACAAGGGCTTTTTTATATATTAATTTTGCACTATATTTGACCAAGAAGGTATTTATGCAAAAAAGAAAAAGAAAAATTTTTTCGGGATTTACGGCACAGCTCACATCCACGGTAAGTGTCGCTTTGGTGCTGTTATTAATAGGAATAATCGCCTTCTTGGGTATTGCAGGACGGTCGTTGACTGACAATATAAAGGAAAATATGGGGTTCAATCTTGTGTTTTCCGACAACGTGACAACCTCACAGGTGAACAGTGTGAAACAGACACTTACATCATCGCCCAAGATAAGCAGCATACGTTATTATTCAAAGGAGGATGCCTTGAACCAGTGGCAGAAGGATACGGGGGAGGACCTTATGGCAATGCTGGGCGTGAATCCTTTCAGCGGTGAGATGGAGGTGAAGGTGAAAGCGGATTATGCCTGCACTGATTCCATCGATGCGCTTGTGGAGCAATGGCGGGGCGTGAAGTATGTAGACGAGATTGTGGTGAATGACCAGATGACCGATTCCATCAACCGCAATGTGAGGTCGATAGCTTTCGTGCTGTCCATCATAGCCGCCGCGCTGCTGTTTATATCCTTTGCGTTGATAAACAACACTGTGCGCCTTACTGTGTATTCGCGACGCTTCCTCATCCACACAATGAAGCTTGTGGGAGCGACCGGCGGGTTTATACGCCGTCCCATCGTTGCGCAAAACATGGTGAGCGGGCTTATAGCCGGGCTGGTGGCATCGCTTATACTGGGAGGCATTGTGGCTTACTTTGTGGCATCCGATCCTTCGCTTGCGGCTCTTATCCCCATCGCAGCCGGGATAATAGTGATAGCGGGGCTGATTATACTGGGAATAATCATATGCGGTGCGTCGGCTACATTCGCCACCAACAAGTATCTGCGCACTTCTTACGATAATATGTTTAACTGAAAATAAAGATATGGCAACAAAAAACACTTATGTACGTAATACTCGTCAGGTAGAGGAAATCAATAAAGAGGAACGCCGTAATTTTCCCTTGACGAAGATTAATTTCATTCTCATGGGTATTGCGGGGGTTATAATCCTTGTGGGTTTTCTGCTGATGCTTGGAGGGAGTTCCACAACCGAGCAGTTCAACCCCGATATATTCTCTACACGCCGTATTGTGGTGGGGCCCACAATGTCGTTCTTGGGCTATATCCTCATGGGTGCCGCTATAGTGTACCGTCCGCGCAAACAGAAAGAAGTAACTGAATAACAGCCGTAGACTATGGATTGGATAGATGCGCTTGTTTTAGGTATTGTGCAGGGACTTTCCGAATATCTTCCCATAAGTTCCAGCGGACACCTTGAGATTTTCAAACAGGTACTCGGAGTGAACCTTGACGCTGATTCTTCGTTGGAGTTCAGCGTGATGCTTCATGTGGCTACAGTGCTTAGCACTATAGTGATTCTGTGGAGGGAGTTTTATCCTCTTGTGGTGTCGTTTTTCACGGTAAAGCGTGACGACAAGTTTTACATGGTGTGTAAAATCCTCCTTTCCTGCATCCCGGTGGGAATAGTGGGACTGTTGTTCAAGGATGAGGTGGAACGGTTCTTCAACGGCAACCTCACAGTGGTGGGCGTGTGCCTTATCGTGACCGCCGCGTTACTTTGCTTCGCATATTTTTCACGCACACGCACTGCATTGCTGCATCCCGAACGTCCGCAGGGACGTGACATCACATGGCTGGACGCGTTCATCATAGGGTGTGCTCAGGCTGTGGCTGTGTTGCCGGGTCTTTCCCGTTCAGGCTCCACAATCGCCACCGGTATACTTCTCGGCGACAATCGTGAGCGTGTGGCTCAGTTCTCGTTCCTTATGGTTATAATCCCCATCCTCGGTGAGGGTCTTCTTGATATAAAGGACATGCTTGTGCCGCAAGAGGCGGTAGCTACCGCTTCAGTGGGTATGGTTCCGCTTGTTGTGGGTTTCTTAGCGTCGTTTATTGTGGGATGTCTTGCCTGCAAGTGGATGCTGGATATCGTTAAGAAAGGCAAGTTGGTGTGGTTTGCCGTGTATTGCGTAGCTATGGGTATTCTCTGTCTTTGCTGGTAATCTATGAATTTTATCGACGGAGAAATACTTTATATTGACAAGCCGCTCGGATGGACCTCTTTTGACGCGGTGAAGCGTGTGAGGGGTGCTATTCTGCGCAGGCTGAAGATGAAGAAATTCAAGGTGGGACACGCCGGGACGCTCGACCCGCTTGCTACCGGAGTGATGATCGTGTGCACCGGTAAAGCAACCAAGCTCATCGAGCAGTTGCAGAGCGGACGCAAGGAATATGTGGCATCGGTGGCACTTGGTGCCACTACGCCGTCATTTGACCTGGAAACCGAGATTGATGCTACTTATCCCACAGCCCACATTACCCGTGAGCTTGTGGAGGACACTTTGAAGCGTTTTGTGGGAGCGATAGAGCAAGTGCCACCGGCATTCTCGGCATGTAAGATAGGCGGTGAGCGCGCTTATGTCAAGGCTCGTCAGGGCGAGGAGGTAAACATCAAGCCCAAGCTTCTCGTTATAGATGAAATCGAGTTGCTGGACTTTGCTCCGGAACTGATAAAGATAAGGGTAGTGTGCAGCAAAGGCACTTATATCCGTGCTCTTGCCCGTGACATAGGGGAGGCTCTCGGTTCGGGAGGACATCTTACGGCATTGAAGCGTACCCAGGTGGGTGATGTCACAGTGGACAAGTGCCTGTCGATAGAGGAGATGGCGAAACTTATAGCCACAACTCCCATAGAGATGCCCGAGGAGGAAAATTAAAAAATATGATTCTAAATAGCCAAAAATAGATATATACGAATTATGAAACTTTCGCAATTTAAGTTTAAGCTTCCGGAAGAACTGATAGCTTCCGAGCCGTGTGTTGAACGTGACCAAGCGCGCATGTTGGTTGTCCACAAGGACACCGGAAAGATGGAGGATCTTATCTTTAAGGATATCATCAACTTCTACAATGAAGGCGATGTGATGATATTCAATGACACCAAGGTATTCCCCGCCAAGCTCTACGGCAATAAGGAAAAGACCGGAGCTAAAATCGAAGTGTTCCTGCTCCGAGAACTTAATGAAGAAAACAAGTTGTGGGATGTGCTTGTGGAGCCTGCCCGCAAAATTCGTATCGGCAACAAGCTGTACTTCGGCGAGGATGAGTCAATGGTGGCGGAAGTGATTGACAACACCACTTCTCGCGGAAGAACTCTGCGTTTCCTCTATGACGGCGACCACGAGGAATTCAAGAAGGCGTTGTACGCTCTCGGCGAAACTCCGCTGCCCCCTTACATCAAGCGTGAGGCTACTCCCGAGGATGCTGAACGCTACCAGTGCATTTTTGCCGCAAAGGAGGGTGCCGTGGTGGCTCCTGCTGCCGGGATGCACTTCAGCCGCGAACTGATGAAGCGTCTTGAAATCAAGGGTGTGGAAGCCGGATTCCTCACGCTCCATTCCGGTCTCGGCAACTACCGTGAAATAGATGTCGAGGACCTTACAAAGCACCGCATGGACTCGGAGGACATGGATGTGTCGGAAGAGCTTGTGGAGCTTGTGAACAAGGCTAAGGATGCTGACAAGCAAGTGTGTGCTGTGGGAGCTTCGGTTCTGCGCGGCATAGAGAGCGCGGTAAGCATGGGAGGACACATGAAGACCTTTACCGGCTGGACCAACAAGTTTATCTTCCCGCCTTATGACTTTACGGTGTCTACCTCGCTTGTGAGCAATTTTCACATGCCGTACTCCACAATGCTGATGATGGTGTGCGCATTCGGAGGTTATGATTTGATTATGGACGCTTACCGCCATGCGATAAAGAACAAGTATCGTTTCGGTGCTTACGGCGATGCCATGCTCATTATTTAATCGACTATTGACACTCCGTCTATATCGTTTAGGCGCGCTGACAGTGCTTCGGCATGGTCAGCGCGTATTTTTATAGTCATGCGGCAAGTG
>DAAL01000161.1:4621-6213 GCA_001701065.1 Bacteroidales bacterium GP4 | reverse complement strand
ATGGCAACGATAAAACTAAAATTCAGACCGTCCTCTGTCAAGGATAGGGAGGGTACTCTGTTCTACCAGATAATCCATCTGCGGGAGGTCAAGCAAATATATACCAGCTTTCATCTGCACAATTATGAGTGGGACGGTGAGAACTCATCCGTAATCACTACATCGACTCCCGACATACAAAGAACAATCTATCTATCATCTGTCAGCCGGTCTATCAAAGATGGTCTTGCCAAGCTGACATCCATAATCTCGCAATTTGACGGCAAGGGAGTACCTTACACAGCCCAAGATGTAGTTACAGCCTACTATGCACCAATAACAGTGGTCGGTGTGGTGTCGTATACACGAAAACTGATTGCAGACATGAAGAAAATCGGCAAGCGGTCAACGGCCAACCGTTTCGAGGTCTGTCTGTCGAGTTTCCTTCGTTATACCGGCGGCAATGAGGTGGCATGGAGGGATCTGACCTCTACTTTCATGCTCGGCTACGAGGAATTTCTGATGAAACGGGGACTGTGCCGCAACTCTACCTCCTGTTATATGCGAAATCTCCGTTCCGTGGTGAACCGGGCAATCGAGGAAGACTATGAGGTGCCGCGCAATCCGTTCAAGCATGTCTATATGGGTGTGGACAAGACAGTCAAAAGGGCTGTGCCTCTTGACACAGTCTGCAAGATACGCGACCTTGACCTCACAGGGCATCCCTCGCTTGATTTCGCCCGCAATGTGTTCATGTTCGCATTCTATACCCGCGGAATGTCCTTTGTCGATATGGCCTTTCTCAAAAAGAGCGATGTCTCCGGCGACATAATAACCTATTCGCGCCGTAAGACCCGCCAGCAGCTTAGGGTAAGGATAGAACCCGCAACCCGCAGGACTATCGACCGCTTTGGTAAAAACGAATCGCAATATCTCCTGCCGATTATTTCTGACAGCGGGGGAGATGTGGAGTTGCAATACGTCAACGCCTACAACCGGGTGAACCGCAATATCAAGAAAATCGGGAAGATGCTCGGACTTGAAACCAAGCTGACACTCTATGTGGCCCGCCATGCGTGGGCCAGTATCGCACATACCAACAACGTGCCCCTATCCACCATCAGCAAGGCTATGGGGCACGATTCTGAGAATACCACGCTCATATACCTGCAATCGCTCGATACCTCATCTGTGGACAAAGCCAACAGCGACATCATAAGGATGATGGACGGCAAAAAATAAGAAGGGATAGGGAAAAACGGATGTTTTGCGAATCTAACAATCTCTTGGAAAGAAACTTGCATTGCGCTGCAAAGTTAGCTATTTCCCTTGAAACAGCCATGACTTGCCCCCGTTTTTTTTGCCATTTTTTAATACTATTCAGTCATATATGTTTAGCGAGCAGGGAGGTTTTGTTTTGCGAGAAATACCCTCATGAACTCCTTTGCTATAGAAAATCAGCAAATTGGCGATTAGAGTCAGTTTCTTTCCAAGAAACCGACTCTAGAACGCTGTTGCAAAACAGCCTGAAAAGATGAGTTTTCGAGGAAATAACTATTTGAGGAATTTTTGTGTTTTGCGAAACCGCAAGACTCTCCGGAAGAAACTTGCAT
>DAAL01000161.1:1645-4442 GCA_001701065.1 Bacteroidales bacterium GP4 | reverse complement strand
ATGCAAGTTTCTTCCGGAGAAACCTGTAATAATAACTGATTAAAGATAAAAATGTAGTGACAAGAACGAGAGCAAAAAAACGATGGAAGCCGATTGGCTCCGACACATCATTCTTTTTGAAAAACCTTTATAACTGCTTAATATTCAAAGTGATTTGAATCTAAGCAGGACTTGAAGAATTGCTCTCAGGTCACAAAACCAACTATGGACACCTCTGCGAAACAATGGTTTGTGATGCGTGATCTCAAACGAAGGAACGCCAACAACCTTGCCATACACGACCTCGCAAAAGCCGGTCTGGAGGTGTTCGCCCCGATGACCCAGATGGTCATGAACATCGGAGGACGTGTGCAGCGAAGGGATGTCCCGGTCATACAGGACTTGCTTTTCGTCCATGAGACTAAGGCGGACCTCGACCCTGTCGTCGCAAAATATCCAACGCTCCAATACCGCTACCAGCTTGGCAAGACGATAAACGAACCCATGACTGTGCCCTCCGCAGAAATGGACCGTTTCATATTTGCCGTAAGCAATACTGAGACACCTATCTTCTACAAGCCCGGTGAACTAACCAAATCCATGTATGGAAAATCAGTGCGTATCGTTGGGGGCATACTCAACAATTTCGAGGGACGGCTCCTGTCAATAAAAGGTAAGAGAAAACGGTATCTCATCATAGAACTGCCAAATCTTATAGCTGCCGCCGTTGAGGTAAATCCCGACTTCATTCAGTTCGTCTGACAATATCCTTATCCCTTTCTCCCTTTCACTTGATAAATCATGGTCAGTGTCCTTCCTTCAAGGATAATGAACTACAATGTCTCGGCTGCATCCCCAACCGACGAGCTTCTCACGCTCGGGCAGATTCTGTCCGAAGTTGGAGACTATGCGTCAACCGTTCTTGACAGTGAACATCTTTCATTGTCCCGGAAATGCGGGACAAGGCTAAGGAAGGTGGTCGGAGAACTGAAAGCAAGGAATGGCCTTTTCTCAGTCGAAAGTCTCTACGATATTTGTTCCGATAAATCTGATTTGTCCGACAAGTCCGATCTTGCCACGATGACAGTTTCGGAACTGCATAGCCTATACCGCCGCTGGCCCATACGCCACCGGGAGCGTGAGGCGCAAGGTCGGGAACACTTCACGTTCTACCCTGAGGGAAAGATTGTCAACGAACTTTTGCGACGTAAGGCTGCCAACAACGCCGAACAGCTAAAAATAGATTATTGCGTCGCCACCTATCATAACGAACTCGACAATATGTCGCTCGTGTTCTCCCGTCCTGTTCAAATTGACGGTGAAAAGCTCTTCACCGACAGCGAGAAAAGATATACTCCCGATGAACTGACGGCACTCATCCGTCTATACAGCGACTACCGTGACATAGTGGAGCGTGAACTGTTGGTGGAGTATGTTGATTATGCCCTTGACTTGTTGAAACGGGACATAGACACGGCATCCACACTCCGACTTCTTACAGAAATCGTTGAACTCGGACGCAGGAAAACAATCCGTATCCTAGAGTGGGTAAATAAAAAGTTAGAAGATGCAGTAACCTATTGCATGTCATTAAAAGACAGCACATCAGTCAATGAAGGAAGTGCATTATCAGAAGCTATGCTTACACTACAGTTGTTGAACGGTGACGACTCTCTGATACGCAAAGCCCAGAGAATAATAAACCGGTGCTACAAGTCGGCATTTAATGAGAGTGCAGACCTTGGTGTCAGGATCGAGAACCTGCATACTGCTGTGACGTGCTGCGATTATGTCTCACGGTTCAGTGTTCGTAAGGCGGCTGCCTTGTGGAACAAGTTGAGCGGCAAGGCTCTTTCGACAGACACGAAGCTTTCTTCAAGACATATATTCCTGATGTTGGATACAGCAAAAGAATGCGAGGATTATGCGCCAGTACCCGTTGAATCAAAAAACAGGTTGAAACGAATGCTTAATGAGCATGAGAAAACCGGTTCCATCGAGTCAAAGGCATACAACATGATTGTCGGATTGAAATTTTGATATGCGGACAAATTGTAACCGGGTCGTTACTCCCATGACAGCCAATTTTGGCGACATAAGATCCATCACGGCATATACACATTGGCTTGTGATGAGGGGACAGCTTGCCGGGAATCTTCGCTTCGACGGACATTCTACGACTGCCGAGGAAACGCTTGTGGCAGAACAATGCCGCAAGTTGTGCGACAGAATTTCCCGCTATCTCGCTGTCTGCAAGGAAAACGAAATCCCGGAATTGATCGAATGTTACGACATAGCCTACCGTGTCGGCAACAGACGTATGCCTGACAACGACTTTATCAATCGTCATAAATCGTCGGCATCATNNTCGGGAGACAGAAGCATCGAGGAAAGCTCCGTGTTCGGGATGGTTGCCCCGGAAGTGTCGTACAATCCAGGAAAGGCTGGCGAGGAATATATAACGGCTTATCTGTCGATAAAGGGGAAATGGCTCACCACTCTCACAAGGCACAATTACTTCCCGAATGTCTCGGCATACGAGAACTACCAGCGACTTGCCCTCATCATGCGGGAGAACCTTGACAAGGAACTTGGCTATGATGCCGACGATGCGAAGCATGGATGGTACAAACACAACCGGGTCGAAGATCTCTCGACACTTGGCTCCATGATACTCCGCAGCTACCGCCGCTTTGTCGGCTCTCTTTTCCCGGCCATACTCGGCTTCGACCAAAAGATGGAACTCGACAACCGCATAATCGCCGAACTCTCCATGCGCCCTGACCTCAACCCCTACGACCGAGAGGCATTCCGCATG
>DAAL01000161.1:0-1557 GCA_001701065.1 Bacteroidales bacterium GP4 | reverse complement strand
TGCACCACACACTATGACAACACCCGAACAGATATACTCAGAATGGCGTTCCTCGCTTAAATCCCCGGATGACAGTCTATTTTACTATCATCCCGATCTGGAGCGTATACTTCTTGGACTGTCGATATACGCAATCTCCTCCGGTCCGCTTGTCAAAGACCTTGGCAAGGCGGAATCACTGAGGATACTTAATATCTATATAACCGATCTCATTACCGCTTGGATTGATGAAGATGACGATTCCTTCAAAACAATGTTTGACCTGACCATGACGGTAGCTGAGGCATACATTCCCTGCCTTATGGCAGCAGAGGAAGAATACCCCTCAAAGAAACGTCAGATAAGAAAATTAGCTGCACTCTACGGACATGCCGTATCATCCGGCGGAGACATGTCCCCGGTCCTCGCCGAGAACCTCCTCGACGACCTGACCACCGACGGCAAACAGCTCCACTCCGACAAAATAAAGAAATTCGGAGATGAACTCCTCTCTCTCATCCGCATCCACGGCATGGACATTCCACTCTCCGCCTTGAACCGTCTCAATGGTTGGTAATAATTGATGAAAGCAGATACAAGGCCTCATACTAAAATTTAACAATAAGACTTACCGAGCCATCCCAATGGTTTCAAAAATGCTCAATTTTACCACAAGGCATAATTGAACAGTTACAACAATTCGAAGAAACAACTAATTCAAAAAATATGGCAACAAGCTCCTATAACCCAATAGCCGAAAGCATTTCGGTCATATACAAATGCCCTGCATGTGGTGAAATAACCACTTCAGATGCTTTCAATGTTCCTCAACCCAACTTTGGTGCTGAAAAAGCAAGAGACAGTGAAAACTCAGAGGATTATGAGGCTATTTGTGAGCACTGTGAGTCTTCCACTCCAGTCTATCTCTATACACGCTATGATGGCGGTTTCATCGATATGCCAGATGTTGAAGATATTATTGACATACAGGAAGAATTTCCTGAGGATGATTCTCTCTTAGACGATTGTTCCGATGAGTTGAACCAATGACTATAGTTTTAAAGTTCGACCATTTATCATGAGACAATATAATATCGCAGTAGCCGGCACAGGCTACGTCGGACTCTCAATCGCCACACTTCTTGCACAACATAACCACGTCACGGCCGTGGATGTGATTCCAGAGAAGGTCGAGAAGATTAACAATCGTATTTCTCCAATTCAGGATGAATACATAGAGAAATACCTTGTTGAAAAAAATCTCGATCTCTCGGCAACCCTCGATGGCCTCTCTGCATACCGCGATGCTGACTTCGTGGTAATAGCGGCACCCACCAACTACGACCCAGTCAAAAATTACTTCGACACACACTGCATCGAAGATGTCATAGACCTGGTATTGAGCGTTAATCCGGATGCGGTTATGGTCATAAAATCGACCATCCCAGTGGGATACTGCCGTAATCTTTATGTGAAGTATGCCGCCAAGGGAGTAAAGCAATTCAATCTATTGTTCTTCCCCGAGTTTCTCCGCGAATCAAAAGCACTTTACGACAATCTCTACCCCTCCCGCATCAT
>DAAL01000017.1:742-3350 GCA_001701065.1 Bacteroidales bacterium GP4 | reverse complement strand
CCCGGAGCGATGTTGCCGCCGATGAAGCAACGTGATGCGGTGAGCCTGTCGTAAGTGATGGCTGTGCCGGCATCCACCACGAGCACTTCGGTGTCAGGGAATAGTGATAATGCGCCCGCCACAGCCGCCACGCGGTCGCGTCCAAGGGTGGACGGAGTGGAGTAGCCTATGGTGAGGGGGAGGGGAAGCATGGATGTGAGTTCATAGACATGACGTGCGATGTCACGCAGAGTTACGACAATCTCTTGCCCTTGTAGCGCAACCGAGCAGTATATGGCGGCATTGATGTCGAAGCCGGCTACTGCGTCAAGCAATGATTGCGGTGTCAAGGTTTCAAATTGCCATGACTTTACAAGCGACATTTCGTTGAAAATGGCAACTTTAGCTCTTGAATTGCCTTGGTCTATGACTAAATTATAATTCATATCAGCGACAAAATTACAAAAACCATGTGAAATAACCGCTTATTTTATAGGGTTTTTAGACGTAAGCTGAGTATTTGAACTTGATAAATAGCCGATTTTTGAATTTTTTAGCATTTAAACAGTTTCTAAAACCCGGCTAAAAACGTTACGCCGCATCGACAGTGAGGGATGCGGCGTAATGTGGATGTTTTGCGCGGAACGCTTTATTTCATGAGGTCACGTAATTCGCGTTCGGCTTTTTTTGCTTTCTTTGCTACCTCCTTGTTGTCCACGAAATATAGATAGGTGGAATAACGGGTGTCGGGTGTATTGGGGTTGTCGCTGTATTGAAGCACTATGAGGTTGCCGTTGGATGAGCTCCATATGTAGCTGTTGGCTGAGTTGTTCAACTCCCTCGACTGTCCGTAGGCGGCGGTGAGAATCACTTTGGCTTGGGCGAATGATGTGCGGTCATCGGTGGCTGATGCTTTTACGAACCCTATCTGATAGAGCCGGTCCTTGAAAAAGTCAAGAACACAAGTGTCCCACTCGATGCGTCCCCACACTGCCGGATGATAAGCGTAGGCTATGTCATCGCCATTGTCGGTAATCTGCTGTAGCGTTACATTGGGCAATGCTTCGCGGCAACGTTCCACCTTCCATCCGAATTCTACGTTGTTTACACCTTTAAGTTTGTCAGCGGCTGCGGCACTGATAGTAATTATGGCTAATAAAGCCGAAATAATCATTATCTTTTTCATAAATCGTGATGATAGTTTACCAAGATAAACAATCGGAGAGAGGAGATGGTTCATCACTTTTTATCACGGATAGCCACTCGGCGTATTTTTCCGCTGATGGTTTTCGGCAGTTCTTTTACAAACTCCACGATACGGGGGTACTTGTAAGGCGCGGTGGTGCGTTTTACGTGGTCCTGTATCTCTTTTATGAGTTTTTCGCCTGCGAGATGTGCATATTCCTTAGCCAAAACAATGGTAGCCTTGACCACTTGACCGCGTATTTCGTCAGGTTCGCCGGTTATGGCGCATTCCACTACCGCAGGGTGAGTCATCAACGCGCTTTCAACCTCGAACGGTCCGATGCGGTAGCCTGATGACTTTATCACATCGTCGGTTCTGCCTACAAACCAGAAATAGCCGTCCTCGTCGCGCCATGCCACGTCGCCGGTGTGGTATATGCCGTCATGGTAAGCCTGGTGGGTCAGTTCGGGGTCATGAAGATATTCCTTGAATAGACCGAGAGGTTTGTGTCCGTGGGTACGCACTACGATTTCGCCTTGTTCGCCGTCCTCCACGGGGCGACCGTCGGGGGCGATAAGGTCAATGTCGTATTCAGGTCCTTTTTTGCCCATTGATCCGGGTTTCGGTTCAAGCCAGGGGTAGGTGGCTATGGTCAGGGTGGTCTCGGTCTGCCCGAATCCTTCCATCAGTTTTATGCCTGTAAGTCTGAGCCATTCTTCGTAGACGCTCGGATTGAGTGCTTCGCCGGCTATGGTGCAGTATTTGAGGGTGGAGAGGTCGAATTTTGTCAGGTCTTCGCGGATGAGGAAGCGGAACACGGTGGGAGGAGCGCAGAACGATGTGATGCCGTAATTGTGAATCATGTGAAGTACATCCACCGGCTCGAATTTCTCGAAATCGTAGACAAACACGTTGGCTCCGGCTATCCACTGACCGTAAAGCTTGCCCCACACGGCTTTTCCCCAACCGGTGTCGGCAAGGGTGAGGTGCAGGCTGTTCTCGTTGAGGTTGTGCCAGTAGGACGCGGTGATTATGTGTCCGAGAGGGTATGTGAAGTCGTGGGCTACCATTTTAGGTTCGCCTGTGGTCCCTGATGTGAAGTAGAGCAGGGATATGTCGTCGTTGGTATTGACGTTGGCGGGACGGACAAACGGTTTTGCCTCGTCGATTGATTTGTTGAAATCGTACCATCCTTCGGGGACGATAGGTCCTGTGGAGATGACTGCTTTCACTGAAGGGCATTCGGGGAGTGCCTTGGTGATGTGGTCGGTCACGACTTTGTCGCCGGTGGCTATGATGGCTTTGATGCCTGCCATGTGGCACCGATAGATGATGTCCTTTTCGGTGAGCAGATGGGTGGCGGGGATGACAGTGGCTCCCAGTTTGTGAAGAGCTATGATGGAGAACCAGAATTGGTAGTGACGTTTCAGGATAAGCATCACC
>DAAL01000017.1:348-599 GCA_001701065.1 Bacteroidales bacterium GP4 | reverse complement strand
TCGTCAACAACGTCATATCCGAAATTGAAATTTTCGGGAACTTCTACGTGAAAATTCTGCATAAAGTCCTCGTAGGACTCAAATTCTGTCTTTTTTAAAAATCTTTCAAGCATTTTGTCCAAGCTATATATAAAATAGGAATGGTTCTAAGAGATGATGGCTATTATTGTAGCTTCTTTGTCGCCAATGGCTGTGAGTCCGTGGGCTATCTGCGCGTCAAACATGATGCTGTCGCCGTGGGATAGCGTGAT
>DAAL01000017.1:0-285 GCA_001701065.1 Bacteroidales bacterium GP4 | reverse complement strand
GTGTTGAGATTGACGTGGGCATCGGTGGCTCCGGGGGCAATCTTCACGAGAAAGGGTGCCATGGTGCGGTGGGTGAAACCGGCGGCGAGGTCCTGATAGCTGTAGGCTTTGCTTCGCTCTACCTTAACGCCGTTGCCTGAACGGGTGACATAATAGGTGTTCATTTTAGGTTCAAGCCCGAAAAGCAACGCTGTGAGCTCTACGCCGTAAATTGCAGCCAAGCGGTGTAAAAAACTTACCGGAATGTCGGATGAACCGCTGTGCAATTCCGATTGCACACTCCTA
>DAAL01000101.1 GCA_001701065.1 Bacteroidales bacterium GP4 | reverse complement strand
ATGTCTTATATCGAACTCACGTTAAGTAGGTTATTGGATGAGCAAGCGTGGGAGAGCAGTATATGCGATAGTTATGTGACTATTTATTGCAAAACGAATTGCCCAAAAGTCATAAAAGATCAGCTATATAAACGAATATCGGCCGTTAATAGTGTTGTGTTAGATTTTTGTCAAAATTGCTGTTATAAAACCTATTAAAACAATATTTTAATTAATAAGTGTTAAATAGCTTGGTGCTATATTAAATTAGATGTAACTTTGTACTATATATAGAATTGTTTTGATTCCAGATGAAAAGTTGTGACGACAAAACCACTCTTCTCAAAAAGCTCACTGACGCGGGCATAAGACCGTCTATGCAGAGGCTTGAGATTTTAGAATTTATATCCTCATGCGATAGTCATCCTACTGCCGATGAAATATATTCCTTCATGCATCAGAATAATCCAACACTATCACGCACAACGGTATTCAATAGCGTAAAATTGCTCGCTGAGAATGGCCTTATAAACGATATCAACATATCATCCGGATCCACCAGGTACGATTCAACACTAAATACGCCGCACGCACATTTTATATGTCGCACCTGCAAAAAAATTTTTGACATTCCATTTGATATGTCGATATTGACAGTCCCTGCCGATTTTTTGTGTGATAACATAAATGTATATTTTAAAGGCGTATGCCCGGAATGCAGCAAAAAACAAATATAAACAGTTTAATAACCAAATAATAATCAAGAAAATGAAAGATTTAAAAGGAACAAAGACCGAGCGTAACCTTCAGGAAGCATTTGCCGGCGAATCAATGGCACGCAACAAGTATTCGTATTTTGCATCAAAAGCACGCAAGGACGGTTACGAGCAGATTGCAGCAATCTTCGAGGAAACTGCAAACAACGAAAAAGAGCATGCTAAACTATGGTTCAAACTGCTGAACGGAGGCGAAATCTCGGACACGATGGACAATCTGCAAGCTGCAGCGCAAGGAGAAAACTATGAATGGACCGAGATGTATTCAAAGATGGCTGAGGAGGCTGAAGCCGAAGGATTCCCGGAAATAGCTTATCGCTTCCGCGCTGTCGCCGCGATAGAAAAGCACCACGAGGAACGCTACCGTCGTTTGTTGCAGAACATTGAAGAAGGCATCGTGTTTTCACGCGAGGGCGACACTGTATGGATTTGCCGTAATTGCGGACACATACACATCGGCAAGAAAGCCCCTGAACTCTGCCCCGTATGCCATCACAAGCGCAGCTTCTTTGAAATAGAGGCAAAAAACTATTAATGCCGGAAGCGATGGACAGCAATGCTCTATATAACATAACCTACGGACTATATGTTGTCGGATGCTATTCCGACGACAAGCCCGCCGGTTGCATTGTCAACACCTGTTTTCAAGTTACAAGTGAAAATCCTACGCTGGCAATTTGTCTAAACAAAAAGAATTACACCCTTGACTGTATAAAGAAGAATCCAAAATTCTGCATATCAATCATATCAGAAGATACTGATCCTATGATAATCAGCTCCTTCGGATTCAGGTCATCGCGTGATGCCGACAAATATGCCGACTTCGGATATGTTGACCTTGACGGTGCTCCGGCTGTCAAAGGCAACTTCTGCGGCCGTCTTGTTCTGGATGCCACTGATTTCATAGACTGCGGAACGCATGTCATTGTCATAAGCAAACTGAAGGATACGCAAGATGGAAGCGGCGCACCCATGACATACGAGTATTACCACAAAGTGATAAAAGGAAGCGCGCCCAAAAACGCCCCCACCTACCGTAGCGAACAGGAGTCGACTACAGTGACCAAGAAAGATGTGCGCAGATTCAAATGTGACATATGCGGCTATGAGGTAGAATCGGAAACTAATCTTCCTGACGATTTCGTATGTCCGATATGCGGATTCGACCGCTCGCATTTCAAAGAGATATAATCGCGCAATCGACCGACAGTCGAGTGGAGCTTAACAACTACTAAAGATTTTCTTTCCCTGCAGTCGATGATTTCTGCAGCGAAAAGAAAATCTTTTTTGTCGGTAGGATCTTAAAAAGTCCTGAGATAGCAAATCAATCATCGTATTAAATGGTGTCATATTCATACCGGGAGTCCGACATATCAGCTTCCGTGGGGAAATTATCGCGGTGACCGTGTGGGAGTGTTCTGCTTCAATGATGAGTAGGACAACGGTTTTGTCGACATGGATTTCTTCAAGAATTTTTATAATCATTTTCTGACTATTTCAACAGGGAAACTGCCGGGATATTTCCTGTGATATTGCTCTGTGATGTGATTCAATTCGTCTTTCGTATAACGAAATGGCGTTGAATCCAGAATGTGACATCCATCGGCAGCCAAAGCATCAACAACCGCTTGAAAATCATATCTCAATTCAGGATTTTTATCAACAACTTTTCTGATGGAATCCCTCCCATAAATGCGATATTTCCTCATAATCGATACTTTTTCGGCCATAGGGTCGTAGGGAAATAGTGCAGCACCAAAACCAAACCGTCGTTGACATTCAATTGATGCCTGAGCGTTTTGCCAAAAGAAGAACTTTAATGGACATATATCATGAAAATCCTGATTTTCCTTAAGATATGCGCCAAATCCCCGCTGCTCCCCGGGACGCGCTAAAGCCTCCATGCCGATGGGCCACACCTGGTTATCCAGAGTTGGCCAGAAATTAAAAATACCCGTCTGCATAAAATATATTATTACTGTCCGCTAAACTTTTGAGGTCAACTGAAAATTAGGGCTGATTCCGTTTGCAGGAGTCAGCCCTAAATGGTTATTTTGTTGTCGCCAAACAAACTAAGAATAACCATGGGCAAAAGTAGCAATTTCTTCGGACAGCCGGTATATGGTCAGCTGATAAAATCGCTTGACCGCACAAAAATAGTTGAAATGAGCCGTAAACATGGCGGAGAGAAGTATGTCAAAAGCTTCGACGGATATACCCATCTTCTGACAATGCTCTATGCGGTAATCCAGCGGTTCGATTCATTGCGTGAAATAGAGACATCCATGACGGCGGAGGTCCGCAAACTACATCATGTGGGCATCGACACCGTACCGAAGCGCAGCACTTTGTCGTATGCAAATGCCAGACGCCCCGAAAAGTTCTTTGAGGAGGTCTATCGCGACCTTTACGAAGCCAACAGGGGCATTCTTTCATCGGACAGCCGGCGTAACGGCACGGAAGAATGGATAAAACGGCTGCGCATCATCGATTCCACAACCGTAAGCCTGTTCTCCAATGCCATTTTCAAGGGTGTTGGTCGCCATCCGAAGACAGACAAAAAGAAAGGCGGCATTAAGGTCCATGCAGTGATACACGCCAATGAAGGTGTGCCATGCGATGTAGAGTTCACATCGGCGGCGACAAACGATTCGTTCATGCTCGCTCCAAGCCATTACAAGCGTGATGAGATAGCGGCAATGGACCGCGCCTACATCAACTATGACAAGTTCGAGGAACTGACCGACCGCGGCGTTGTCTATGTCACCAAGATGAAGAAAAAACTCAATTACAAGGCACTTGTGGACTGCATGCATCAGAATCCGCAAGGACTTATGGAATATCGGGAGCAGGTCGTGGTGTTCCGCAAGGATGATATCAATCACATTGCCCGTATAATCACATACGTCGATATCAAGAAAGGAAAGCAGCCTAAACTCATTTCATTGCTTACCAACGATTTTGACATGCCCCTGGAGACTATCGTCGCAATATATCGCCGCCGTTGGCAGATCGAGTCGCTTTTCAAGCAGATAAAGCAGAACTTTCCTCTGAGATATTTTTATGGAGAAAGCGCAAACGCCATCAAAATCCAGATTTGGGTTACACTCATCGCAAATCTGTTGCTTTCCGTCTTGCAAAGCAAGCTAAAAAGGCGATGGAGCTTCTCCGGCCTCGCCACAATCGTGCGAATTGTACTGATCTATTACCTCAATCTCGAAAAGTTCCTCAATCGACCCGATGCCGATCTGAATATCATGCTTGCCGAGGCTTCTGAATCACCTCCTCTATAGCCTAAATTTGACCAAAGGGGGCTTGGTCGAAACAAAAAGTAAGCCCAACTTCTACTTATCAGAAAGTTGGACTCACTGCTTTATGGTTTAGCGGACAGTAATAATTGTTTTAGTGTTGAATTATCGATGTCTTATATCGAACTCACGTTATTTACCGCCGTGGCGTAGTAAGGGGTCAGCAGCAAAAATTCGGGTAAGATAGTTTCGCGGAAACGTAAGGGCACAAAAAAAGGGTAAGCTGACTACATCGCACCGCTACAACCCAATACCCTTGCTTCGGTCAAGACCTGGGGGNNGCAGTGAGTCCAACTTTCTGATAAGGTCGTGTAGGACTTACCCGGGCACAAAGTTAATACTTTTTTCTGATACGGCAATAATCTTTCTCAAAATATTAACCTCATAATTCGTGCATGATGTCCGATTCAGAGCCAGCAATTGACCGCCGAAACCATCTCGTCAGGTTCGCAACAGCTTATCACATATTGTTTTCCATCCTTCAGTTTCACGAGAATGCACCTGTCCATGTCGCCATAATAGCCGAAATACGAACCTATGATAATATCACTGAAATAACCCCAATAGCCCATAAAGCCGCCGCTTCCGCACAACCGCAAGCCACCTGCCGATGGAATGCAGCGGTCGACTGATGAGATATCGGAATAAGAAATTACCTTAGATTTAAGCACCCGATGTATCACAAGCGCCGACTCAGAAGCTTCGATGCTTACAGGTGAATAAAAAAGCCCGGCAAACAGAAGTCCGAAAAATAATATTACCGAGAGTAGAAATTTGTCCTCGTTTCCCCATGTTGTTACCATTGCAGCCACGAGAATAAGAACCAATACACATGTGATTATCCTGGAGTATAAGCTCAATTTTACCTTACTTTTCATAATATTCCGTTTTTTAATAGTTAATCATCTTCTTCAAGAATAAAAATCGATTCCACCGGCTTGGAAAAGAATCGTGCAATCTTCAACGCAAGCGGAGTCGAAGGCAAGAAACGACATTTTTCGATAGCGACAATAGTCTGCCTGCTCACTCCTACCGCCTCAGCAAGCTGCTGCTGAGTGACATCCTTTTCGGCTCTTTCCACTTTGATTCTATTCTTCATCGATACTCATTTTATTATAGCGGTACATCTCAAGACGGAACACAATGACGTATATTATCGGAAGCAATACCAAATTCGCCACCATAAAATACCAAAACGCAAGTCCGTTCAGCAACAATGTGCTCGTTACAAGCAAAGCCACATATACATACAATGAATTGAGCAAAGCAGCCATCCGAATGGAGCGTGTCATCTCGTCCTCTTTAGGCTCTTTGGAACAAACGATAAACAGAGCGCCTAACGCTATACCTATTATTATAGCATCATTCGCAATAATTTCACTTACTCCACTATATCCATAAAGATTTAGATAGCACAGCACGCCCATGACCGTAGCTGGGACAAAGAGCAGCCATCCGATGAGCCGGAAGCGGTGAGGGAAAAGCAGATTTTTCATAATCGCAAATTTTATTTGGTTAGTGTTGTGCGCAAAGGTAAATAAAATTTTACAAATAGACAAGTATATTTTACATTTATTTTTATCATGATATAATTTAGCCGTGCAATAAGCAGGAGATTCTTACGTTATTTTATTGTAAACACTATAAATGCCGGCATATTGAAATCGCAATATCGGTTACTGAATATCAACTACTTATGGCTTAGATTAAGCCGAATAGCGGTTGTTATGGCACTGCTTATGTCAATGCCACAGCTGTCCTATGCCTTCTCGCCGGATGCTTATTCCCCAAAATCAATGCTTTCCGAGGGGCGATGGCTTAAAATAAGCGTCGCCAAGACGGGAATGCACCTCATCACCACCGCCACTCTGCGGTCTTGGGGATTCAACGACCCGCACAAAGTGAGAATACACGGCTACGGATGCCTTCCTCCCGGCGACGTTCTTTCCCGTGAAACGTATATTGACGACCTCCCACTTGTAGCTTCGGAAGTAGTGGACCGAGGAATAGTGTTCTATGCCCGCGGTCCTGTGCACTGGACAGCCGACCGAAACGGACGCTGGACCCACTCGCTTGATTATTATACCGACAACGGATTCTATTTTATCACGGAGAGCGACAACGAAACAGCCATTCCGTCTACCGGTATTCCGGAGGAAGGCTCATTCACGGCAAGCACTTACATATCCCGGCTGTGGCACGAAACCGAAATAGTGAATCCGGGACTTACAGGACACACTTTTTTAGGCGAAGATTTCCAATACAACCGCAATCAAGCGTTCCGTTTCACTCTTAATGGGATATCGGATTCTAAAATATGGATAAATTGCTCATTCGCAGCCCGGACAGTAGGCGGCAATTCGTCAATATTGTTCAAGGTCAACGACAACTCCGCAGGCAATCTTTCATCCAACATCATACCAGCCACCACCAACGACTCCCATCATCACTATACCCTGAGGGAGATTCCCTTTACCGCCGAAGTGGACGGAGAGGACCTTTCACTGTACATCACATTGAACACGTCGGCAACACTGCGCATGGCTCGGCTCAACAACATATCAGTCAATTACAGCGCCGGTCTGTCCTTAAAAGGCGGGATATTGTGCTTTCCGCACTCGGCATCGTCGTTGTCACTCGCCGATGCTTCCGCCGATACCCNNTGGCTGGTATGATGTTGGATGAAAGGCCGATACCCGGATATGGGATGTTACCGACCCTTCATCCATTAAGAAAGTTGACTATAAGCTAAAAGGAAGCACAGCCCACTGGACCGCCACCGAATCAGGCTTCCGCGAATACGCCGCATGGAACCCTGACGCATCGATGCCCTCGCCTGTGAGGGTATCGGAAGTGGTGAATCAGGACCTGCACTCCATGACAGTGCCCCAAATGCTCATTATCACCGCCCCCGAGTGGCATGAACAAGCCGAAGCACTTGCCGCACTCCACCGCAGCCACACCACCTTTCCCTTGGAAGTGGAAGTAGTGGATCAGGATAAGATTTTCAATGAATTCAGTTCAGGCACTCCTCACTTCAATGCATTCCGAAATTTCGCCAAGATGCTTTGGGACCGCGGAGGAGGCTCTGCCACATCCGACAGTCATCTGCGCTATATCCTCGTTTTCGGAAGAGGCATCTACGACCACCGCCGCATTTCGCCTGATGTAGCGTCAATGCGTACCCCTATTGTTCCTCAGTGGCAGACCGTAGAGGGTGCCGACGACAACAATTCGTACACCACGGAAGATTTTCTTGCATTTTTGCGTGACGGTTCAGGAGAAAATCCTGACACTGACTATCATTGTGTGGCAGTGGGGCGCATTCCCGTGACAAATACAGCCGAAGCAAAGGCGGCGGTAGAAAAAACCGAAGCCTACATGAAGGATGCCTTGAAGGACGACTGGAAAAACCGCATCATCCTCGCCGCCGACGACGGGGACTCAGGCGAACATCTGCAGCAGATGGAGAAAGTGCAGTCAACAATGCTGCGGCAACCCGCCGGTCCACAGTACTTATATCATAAGGTGTACGTCGACGCTTTCCCCATGATTGACCGCGAGGCGAAGGAAGCCCATGACCGTATGTTCCGGTTGCTCAACAACGGCGCATTATGGTGGTGGTACATCGGTCATGCCAATACCTACAGCTGGACATCGGAGGGATTATTGACACAAAAGGACCTCAACAGCCTCAACTTTCCGCACCAACCTATGCTTTACGCCGCCACTTGCGACTTTCTGCGCTGGGACCTTATCGAGGAGTCAGGCGCGGAGGTAATGTACTTCAACCCCAATGGAATTATAGGCGCAATTGCTGCTACTCGCCCGGTGTATATACGCGACAACGCCAACATGTCTACTTCCCTCGCCAATGTAATCCTCAACACTGACAGAGAAGGACACAGTCTGCCGGTGGGTGAATGCCTGCGCCGCGCAAAGAACACCCTGATATCAGGGGGAGGCGACTCCAACAAGCTCCGTTACGTGCTGCTCGGCGATCCGGCTCTACGCATAGCCGCCAGCCCCAACAGGATAATACTTGAGAAAATCAACGGAAAAGCTGTAGAATCGCTCGACCAGCCCACATTAAAGGCACGGGAAGAAGTGACTCTGGAAGGAAAAGCGGTGGACGTTTCCGGAAAAACCATAACTGACTTCAGCGGAGTGCTCATCCCCACTCTTTACGATGCCGAATACAGCACAACCACGCTGTCCCATGACGGCAGCGACCCCATAACCTTCGAGGAACAGGGCGACCGTTTATTCATAGGCAGAGAGACAATCAGCAACGGCTCGTTCACCGCCAAGATAGCAATGCCGGGGGAAGTGTCCCACAATTTCCGTCCCGCGGCATTGAACCTTTACGCCTACACCGCTGACGGCAGGGACGCTTCAGGAGTGAACCGTGACATATACGTGTTCGGATACGACGACTCAGCCATTGACGACACCACTCCTCCGACCATCGACTTCTTCGGGCTGAACAGCGACGACTTCACCTCAGGGCAGAAAGTCAATGAATCGCCGGTGGTCTTGGCACGTGTCAGCGACAACGTAGCCATCAATATCTCCACCGCAGGCGTAGGTCACCAGATGTCATTGCAGCTTGACGGCACAAAATCCTATCCCGACTTGCCGCAATACTACACTCCCGGCGAACAAGGGGCTAAAAGCGGAAGCATACGCTACACAATCGCCAACCTCAGCGACGGGCTGCACTCACTGCGGCTTAGAGTGTGGGACACATCCAACAATTTCGCCGAAGAGACCATCTCATTCCATGTGGTCAAAGGGTTACCGCCGAAAATCCTTAACCTCTATGCCGACGTGAACCCGGCTATCGACCATGCCAACTTCTTCATCAAGCACAACCGCCCCGATGCTATGATGGATGTCACGCTGACGGTATTTGACCTGATGGGACGCACAGTGTGGTCCACTTCCCGCAACGGCACATCGGACATGCTCAACTCCAATCCCATCCACTGGGACCTCACCGATGAATCGGGACGGCGCATACCGCGCGGAATATACGTGTACCGCGCCGATGTGACCATCGACGGCAACAACTATTCCTCGGCAGCCAAAAAACTTGCTGTCGCGGCACAATAAAAAATCGATTCCGATTGTTATAATGGTTGAATTAACAATTGTCAATTAATTACAGGCAAAATGCGTCAACTACTTTTTATTTTGGGTATCGTTCTTAGCATATTCACTGTTTCAGCCCAGACCGATTCAACTTCGGTCGAAGAACTCCGTTCAATCATCGCCTCGATGGACACCGATCCCGTAACCCGCGACCGTGCCACCTACCTCTTGGGCGAAGCGTTGAAAAACGCGCCAGGAACCGAAGTCCCCGACTTGACAGTAATGCTTAAGTCAGGCGACCGGTCAAGCCTTAGGGACATGATTGACCGCCGCACATTGCTGATTTTCTACGACCCCTATTGCCACGAGTGCCATGAACTGATTACCGGACTTTCTTCCGACGAGACTTTCAACAACGCCATTGCCTCACAGCACCTGAAAGTCATAGCCATATACCCCGAATGGGACATGGAATCATGGGAAGAGCCAGCCGAACAGCTTCCCGCGCAGTGGATCGACTCGATAATCACTCAGGACGAGTCAGACCTCGTTTACGACCAATTTTCCATACCGGAAACCCCGTCCACATTCCTTGTAGGATGCGACCGATCCATAGTCCTTAAACACCCTGACTCAAAACAAATCATTCAAGCCCTAAAATAACCGAAAAATTTATTGTAACTTTGTAAAGTAAATTATCAAGTGAATGATTGAACGCATCATAATCCTAAACGATGTTGACCCGGTAAGCTTCTATGGCATAAACAACTGTAACATGCAGTTGATTAGAAACCTGTTCCCTAAACTGCGCATGGCGGCACGTGGACAAGTGATAAAAGTCATAGGCGACCAGGAAGAAACGTCATTGTTCGAGCAAAAGATTAAAGAACTCGAAACATTCTGCGCCAAATACAACAAACTCACCGAGGATGTGATTCTCGATGTAATTAAAGGCAACGGCGCGAAAGAATTCAAACAGGACGATGTAATCATATACGGCATCAACGGAAAACCCATTTCAGCCCGCAACCCCAATCAGCAGAAGATGGTCAAAGAGGTTCTCGACAATGACCTGACATTTGCCCTCGGACCCGCCGGAACAGGCAAGACTTACCTTGCCATAGCACTTGCGGTGCGTGCGCTGAAAAACCGGGAAGTAAGAAAGATAATACTTTCAAGACCGGCGGTGGAAGCCGGCGAAAAACTCGGGTTCCTCCCAGGCGACATGAAGGATAAAATCGATCCTTATCTGCAGCCGCTCTACGATGCGCTTGAGGACATGATTCCGGCAGCCAAGCTGAAAGAATACATGGAATCCAACGTCATCCAGATAGCTCCGCTTGCGTTCATGCGCGGACGTACACTTAACGACGCTATCGTGGTGCTCGACGAGGCACAGAACACCACCACCCATCAGATAAGGATGTTTCTCACCCGACTGGGAATGAACGCCAAGATGATAATCACCGGCGACGTGACCCAGATAGACCTTCCGCGCAACGTGACCTCAGGACTTGTCCAGGCAGTGAAAGTGCTGAAAGGCGTGCCGGGCATAGGCTACATCGAATTTGACAAGAAGGACATTGTGCGCCACCACCTTGTGCAGCGCATAGTGGAAGCCTATAAAAAATGGGACGAAGAGCGCAAGGAAGCCGAAGATACCGCGGCGGCTCAACCCGAACAATAGAATCAGAAAAGTCAAACCAATAAATCATTTTATTCTACAATGGCTAAAACTCTCACCAACACCGAATTCAACTTCCCCGGACAACGCAGCGTTTACCACGGGAAAGTACGTGACGTTTACGACATCAACGATGACCTCATGGTAATGGTCGCCACTGACCGCATCTCGGCTTTTGACGTTATTTTGCCAAAGGGAATCCCTTTCAAGGGTCAAGTCCTCAACCAGATTGCGGCAAAGTTCCTCGATGCCACCGCCGACATAGTACCTAACTGGAAGCTCGCTACCCCCGACCCGATGGTCACCGTGGGGCTTAAATGCGAAGGATTCCGTGTGGAAATGATCATACGCGGCTATCTCACCGGAAGCGCATGGCGTGACTACAAGAACGGAGTGCGTGAACTGTGCGGAGTAAAGCTTCCCGAAGGAATGAAGGAAAACGAACGTTTCCCCGAACCGATAATCACCCCCACCACTAAAGCCGAAGCCGGACATGACGAGAACATCTCCAAAGAAGAGATAATAGCACAAGGCATAGTCAGCGCCGAGGACTACGAACAGATGGAGAAATACACCCGCGCTCTGTTCAAGAGAGGCACCGAAATCGCAGCCGAAAAGGGATTGATTCTCGTGGACACCAAATACGAGTTTGGTAAACGTGACGGAAAAGTCTACCTGATTGACGAAATCCACACCCCTGACTCATCACGTTACTTCTACGCCGACGGCTATGAGGAACGCTTCAAGAACGGAGAACCCCAGCGTCAGCTTTCAAAAGAGTTTGTGCGCCAGTGGCTCATCGACCATGATTTCATGGGAAAAGCCGGACAGACCGTCCCTGAAATGACCGACGAGTATTGCGACTCGGTAAGCGACCGTTACATCGAGCTTTACGAGCACATCACCGGCGAGAAGTTCAACAAAGAAGCCCATGACGACCTCAATGCCCGCATTGAAAAGAACGTTACTGAATACCTCAAGAACTGCTAAACATCACTGATAATAATCTCCTCTCTCCTCTCCCTATCCACTACCCATGGAAATAGAAGCGGAAAAAATCACCCCTTACGACCACACCCGCAGCAAGACCGAGCAGGTGAAGGACATGTTTGACTCCATTGCCCCGGCTTATGACTTCATGAACCGCATGATGACCTTAGGCATCGACCGGCTGTGGAGAGCCAAAGCCGTGAAGATGCTCAAAACCGCTCCCCACCGCGACATCCTCGATGTGGCTACCGGAACCGGCGACCTCGCCATGATGCTGATGGACAAGCTCAACCCCAAGTCGCTCACCGGCATTGACCTGAGCCGCAACATGATAGACCGAGCCATCACCAAGGCTAAGAACGCCGGACTTGAACACAGGATGACGTTTCAGGTTGCCGACTGCCTTGCTTTGCCGTTTGAAGCATCGTCATTTGATTGCGTTACAGTGGCATACGGTGTCCGCAACTTTGAACATCTTGACCAAGGCTATAAAGAGATGTTCCGTGTGCTCCGCCCGGGCGGCGCATTGTGCGTGATAGAGCTATCCACACCCACCTCGCCGTTGGTGCGTCCGTTCTATAAACTTTATACCCGACATATTATCCCATTGGTGGGCAGATGCGTGTCCCACGATGTAAGAGCCTACAGTTATCTCCCCGAAAGCATCGCAGCAGTTCCGCATGGCGACCGCATGCTGTCATTGATGAAGGATGCCGGATTCTCGGAATGCAGCTTCCATCCGCTCACTTTCGGAGTGTGTACCATATATATTGCAAGAAAATAAGGGAGTTATTTCCATTTCTCCTTTTTCTTCAGTAACTTTGTGGTAGAAACTGTAACATTTTGCTATGAACCTCCTGTATAAGAAATTCATCATAGGTATTTTTATAACCACCTGCATCAATTTCGTGGCAGAAGCCCAAGTGCCACTTGAGCCTGATCGTAGTCTCTTGAACCTTCTTAACGCTCCGGATAAAGAGGACGAGGATGATGAGGAAAAAAGCGAAAGCGACATCATCATTGAGGAAGCTCTTGACGAAAGTGCCGATGTGTCATTTGCCGACATGCTTTTTGAAGAGGAAACTGATTCCGTCATGACCGACACCATCGTAAAGACGGAACCCATGAAGTTCCTTCCTTACGCCCCGCTGCCACTCATAGCGTTCATGCCCACTGTCTTTGACAGCATAGCGGTGGAACAGCCCCACCAATTTACCGATGTGGATGATTTCATCCTCTCCGATGACCGCGCATTGGACTGGGTAAGGACCGAACTGGGCCGCACACGCCGTTACAGGGAACTGAAACACCGTTTTATGGTAGAGTTTCCCCACATAGTCAAATACAACCTGTGCAATCTCCCCGAACCGCCTAAACAGTACAGCGTGGCAGTGGATCCGTCGAAATCCACCATCACCATAACCGAAATAATCACCGAAGCTGCGCCCACCGTAAGCCCCGACAAGCTTGTGGAAGATATACAATTGAAGAACTGGCTACATTCATTCAACGGGTCGCTGCAGTTCTCGCAGGCTTACATCAGCCCCAACTGGTACCAGGGCGGCAACAACAACGTCAACATGATAGGTCAGGCGGTGTGGAATGTAAAACTAAACCCGGCATTCCATCCGCGTCTTATAGCCGAAGCGACCACACAATACAAACTCGCCATGGCAAGCGCGCCGCAGGACACCGTGCACAGCTATCTCATAAGCGAGGACCTGTTCCAGTTCAACGGAACTCTTGGACTTAAGGCTTTCGACAACTGGTACTATTCGCTCACCGGTATGTTCAAGACCCAGCTCCTCAACAATTATAAATCCAACAGCAACGAGATGAAAGCGGCATTCATGTCGCCCGGAGAACTCAACCTCGGTATTGGTATGACCTACAACAAGACCAACCCCAAGAAAACATTCTCTGTGGACGTGTCGATAGCACCACTTTCCTACAACCTGAAAATATCAACCAACCGCCATATACCGGTCACCAATTTCGGTATCGACGAAGGTCACCGCACAGTGAGCGAAATAGGTAGTAACGCCGAAGTAAAACTGAAATGGGACATAATGTGGAACATCAGCTACAACTCACGGCTATTCCTGTTCTCCAATTACGAGTACCTTCAAGGCGACTGGCAGCACACTTTCAACTTCTCGTTCAACCGCTACCTGTCGTCACAACTCTATGTGCATCTACGCTACGACTCCGAGAAACCGCCGGTGGAAGGAACGAAGTGGCACCGTTGGCAGCTTAAGGAAATCCTAAGTTTCGGATTCCAATACCAGTTCAAGACTATATAACCTAATCAACCATAACCATGAAAAACTTTCTTCTCTGCTGCCTTTTGCTGGCAGTAAGCACAGCATCATCCGCCGGCAATGACCCGGACGTTCTTTCCGGGCATAGCCGGGTCGACGGATATGCCGACATATCCATCGTGAAAAAGCGCATGTCGCAGTCACCGCTGCACCGGATAGAAGGAATATGGCAATTCCCTGACGACGGCGCGATCATAGCCATTGAGCGTCCGTTAACATCGGAAACGTCACGTGACGGAGCAGTGCGCTACCGCATGGTGATACTCAGGTCGCCGGTGCGCTCGGTGCTTCCCGGCACCATCATGGGCACAATCTCCCCCTCGGCTAAGAAGAACCATTACTCCGCCAGAGTGTACACTGACAGTGACGGCGGATCACGCCTTTTAAAGCCAAAAAACTTCACATTCGTCATCGAGGACGACTCCCGGCTGATATTTAAGAGCAACGGCGGCTTGAAATGGCGCATTTATCCCTGGCGGCTATTTCCTTATATATACAAGTTAGGTGTCAGAGTGAGCAAGCAATCATCATCCCCCATCGAAGGATGCATAAAAATATATCCCAACGATGCCGTCGCTCCGCAAGAGCCTTTCTACCTATAATAATATACCTAAAACTTAATACCATGCGTCTCCCGTTACTCGTCATATTAATCACAGCATTGACACTTTCGCTGTGCTCATCAGCCGATACCCGAACAACCCGCAAAAAGCTGAAGAGAATAACTGAGGTCACTGACACACTGAGCCACATCGACAATGATTCATGCGCAGTGTGCGACTCTTTGCTTTTCAGCAATTACGACAAACCGCTTCGCTCCACTAA
>DAAL01000270.1:2453-5457 GCA_001701065.1 Bacteroidales bacterium GP4 | reverse complement strand
ATTCATTTTTTGTCATCTACTAAAAAAAATATTTTATTTATCTTTGCACCGATTTATCAAGGCTGACTTAAGCCGATATTCATTTTTATTAACCAAAATATCACAAAGGAAAAGTATGAAAAAATTCTCCCTTTACCCATTTGCGATAGCTGCTTCACTGTTTGTGCTGGCGGCTTGTAGCGATGACGACGACAAAAACGAACCCGGCACCACTCCTGAACCGGAGCTTCCTTTCGGTCCAACACAAAACTACACCTATACTGACGGAGCCGGTCTCGCCATGACTTACAATGGGGAGCCACTGATAGGCAAAGCTGTATCAATCACCGCTAACACCGGTAATCCCGCCAACCCCACAATCACCCTCACCGGCGCACCGTTTGACCTTTCCCAGATAATGGGCGACGCAGCACCCTCACTCGCAGGACGCGCCACGGAAAATACTATGGCAATTCCTACCCCCGGTGTACTCCCCGGAACTCCGGAAGTGTCATTCCCCATTACCCTGAGCGAGGATGGAACTTTCTCGGGCGAAGGAAATACTGCTTATTGCAGCTATAAATACGCCGGAACCTGGAACGAAAAGGACGGAATCGCCCTGCAGTTCAGCGATGTGACACTGACCGACCAAACTTTAGCCGGCACAAGCTGGGAACTTCTAAGAGTTCCTAACGAAGATTATGACGAGGAACAAGGCGAAGACGATAACTATAATCCCAAGTGGTACTACAAAGGAATATACATCAACTGGGAAACAACCACTGATTTGGACCTTGAAGGATGGAAACTCCCCATCAGTACAGTCATTGAACTTGCTCTTGCCATGACCCAAGTGGAAGTAGGCGAAAATTCAGTATCGGTGCAGAAAGCGTTGTCCATGGTACTGACTGACATCTCGTTTACCAATGACGGAAACATCATAGCCACTTATCTTGACGAAGAAACCGGCGAATATGCCGTATCGCCCAAGAACATGGCGCAGTACGTAATCGACAACGGAGTTCTTAAGCTGTTCCTCAACCCGCAGGCAATATTAATGAGCGCAGCTGCCGATCAGACTTCACGTGCCGATGAAGGCGCGGGAATCGACGTAGAAGCGATAATGAGCTCATTGATGGCATTGATGCAGAACTATGCTCCCTATGTGTCAACAGGATTCCCGTTAGGCATCAACAATACCGAAGGCGGCATGACTCTTTACCTCGGCACTGAATTCATGATGCCGCTCATGAACGCAGCTTCGGCTATCATCACTCAACCCGCTATTTTGGAAATGATCAAACAAGCGGTTGCCCAAGATCCCGTAATGGGCTCAATGTCGGAGATGGTAGGAGTAATGCTTACACAGCTCCCCGGCATCTTGGAAACCACCAAGAAATTTGAAATAGGACTCAACCTCATGAGGAAATAAATACATATCCATGACCTTTTAATGAAAAAGCATCAGCCTCAGCGGCTGGTGCTTTTTTGCTCCTATCCCCTTTAGGAATTACTCGGTCAGATGGAGTTCTTCGAGGAAACGCCGCACGACTTCCGGCTTGCCAGTGTGCTTTCCCTTGTCCTCGCTAAGTTTGCAAGTGTCGTTATAGAAAGGCCATGACTCGGTGATTTTAGCGGCTATCAGCTTAATCACAATATTAAGGTGCTTAAATCCCGGAAAATCATTGGTGAAGTGAGTGCCTATGCCAAACGAAGGAATACACACCCGTGAAGCATACTCGTTTATAGCTATCGCCGCATCCACATCAAGTCCATTGCTGAAAATCACCTGCTTATAACGCGAATCTATGCCAAGGCTTCTGTATTTTTCCACAATCTTGTCAAGTTGTTCAAAGTTGTCGCCGCTATCCACCCGTAGCCCTTTGAACATATTGGCAAAGTCCTCCGAGAAGTTAAGGCTGAAAATGTTCCACCCGTAAGTGTCATAAAGGAAAGTGCCAAGCGCACCGCGGAAAGTGTTAGCCCACGCCTCCATGGCAAGATGATTAGCCATCTGAGGCCCGTACATTCCGGCAAGGGCACACACAAACTCATGCGCCATAGTGCCGGTGGGGGTAATCCCGTACTTCATGGCAAAGTACACATTGCTCGTGCCGAAGAACCGCCCCGGTCCTGTCTTGTCGTGCTGGCACTGAGACATAGCCCTGACCACAGTATCCTGAGCTTCAAATGATGCCCTGCGGCGTGTGCCGAAGTCGCTGAACACACATCCGGCATCGATAAGCCGCGCCGCTTTATCGTAGGATTTGCCAAAATAAGTTTCCATGTCAAGGTGCGATATAGCTCCTGTCATTTCGCTATACAGTTCCGACACAATGGCAAGCAGTTTCACCTCTAAAAATATCACATTACACCAGCATCCCTCGATGTCCACGGCGAGATGCCCTTCCTCGTCCTGCGACACCGTGACCCACTCGCTGTTGTAACGGAATCCCTTAAGAAAGGTGTAAAACCAGAATGGAATGTAAGGACAACTGCGCTTCATAAAGTCAATCTCCTCGTCAGTTATCACCACATTCTCAAGCATCTTCACTTGACGGCGCACCTCATCGGCAAAGCCCTTGGGGTATTTCGTGTGCTCTCGGTCAATAAACCGGTAACGCACCTGAGCGCGCGGGAAATTATCAATCACGGCACAGCACATAGTGAACTTATAGAGATCATCATCAGTAAAATGAGTGATTATCTGTCGCATATCGTCAATGGATGTTTAGTTAATAAGCTATGATATAATAACATTGTGACCGAAACTATGGTTCGCCACAAAGCCCCGATTAAATCACCGCAAAAACTCCGATTGAATCACCACAAAAACTCCGATTAAATCACCACAAAAACTCCGATTGAGACTTTCGGATTTATCTTCGAGCAGATGTGTATCCGTGATTTAAAGGCGATTTGCTTTTGATACTGACCGGCGGCACAATTGCCTATACCCGCAATGACGGAGTAAAAATCATTCCTTTGGCGGCTCTGCGACCGTAGGAATGCATCAAAAAACTTC
>DAAL01000270.1:2195-2446 GCA_001701065.1 Bacteroidales bacterium GP4 | reverse complement strand
GGTTCAGCAAAAAAAGTAAGCCAACACTTTGTCAATCCACTAAAAATGATTACCTTTGCACCGAATTTCGCAATCTCTGGCAAGACGTGTGGAGCTTGTTATATTGCGCATTGCTTAACATTTTAAATTCTTAAGAACAAAATGGACTTGATTAAAGTTGCTGAAGAAGCTTACGCTACAGGCAAACAGCACCCCGATTTCGCCCCGGGCGACACTATCACAGTAGCTTACCGCATCAAAGAAGGTAACAA
>DAAL01000270.1:0-2068 GCA_001701065.1 Bacteroidales bacterium GP4 | reverse complement strand
ATCGACTCTATCACCGTTAACAAATACGGTAAAGTACGTCGCGCTAAACTTTACTACCTTCGTGGTCTTACAGGTAAGAAAGCCCGTATCAAAGAACGTCGCGTTGTCAACAACAAATAATTTCCGTTATTGCGACATACATAAAAGCCGCTTCTTGAAAAAGGAGCGGCTTTTATGTTTACCTATGCTTCGTTGACGGCTCAAATAGGAGAGCTGCCGTCTTCATTCCCCTTCTTGGGCGAAGCGAGTGTGAGCAGCCACAAGAAGATGGCACACATCACAGCCGCGGCGGCAAGCGAAAGTATCTGCATCACATTGCTGTCCCCGATAAGGATAAAAATCCATCCGCCGAGAATAGCACCCACAATGCCCACGCACACAGCCCATGCCGTGCTGCGGATTTTAGGCACAAGGCGACCCACCATATAGCCGCCGATTATTCCGATGATTGTCCAAACAATCCATAATGAACCTACCATAATCGTATATCTTTTTAAAGTTATTTACGCGTTCCAATACTCAAAGATTGTCAACCACAGGAGCAACAATCCCACTAACACTGATACTCCTATCCACAACCAAACCGGAGCTTTGCTCTCTCTTTCTTCTCGTTTCATAATAAAATAGTTATTGAAGTAATATATCCTATAACAATTCTTGTCGGGCATAGGTTTAACTCAGCAGGATTCGATGGCTCAAATTCAAAATTATTTCGTAAATTCGTGGCATGAACGACAACGAAAGCAAAAAATGGAAAATCCTTGACAGCCGCTATCTCATGAAGCGACCGTGGCTCACCGTGCGCCACGACAAGGTGCAACTGCCCGACGGCAGAATCAATCCGGAGTTCTACGTCCTTGAATATCCTGACTGGATCAACGTCATAGCCATCACCAAGGAAGGGAAATGGGTCATGGAACACCAGTACCGCCACGGCATGGGCGACATCAGCATTGAGATATGCGCCGGCGTGATAGAACCGGGCGAAACGCCTGAGCAAGGAGCGCGTCGCGAACTGGAGGAAGAGACCGGCTACGGCGGCGGCGAATGGAAACTGATAAGCGTCATCTCCGGCAACCCGAGCACCACCAACAATTTCACTCACTGCTTCCTCGCCACCGGAGTAGAACCGGTGTCGGAACGGCATCTTGACGCTACCGAGGACATCGAAGTGATGCTCATGGACGAAAATGAAGTGCTCGACCTTCTCCTTGCCGACCGCATAAAGCAGGCACTCATGGCTGCGCCCATGTGGAAATACTTCGCATTGAAATCAGGAATAAAAAAGAATCAAGAGGGACTATAAGCCGGGTTATGTAGAACTGATGCAAAGCACCGGTCCCGTCAGCCATTTATCTAATCGGCATGTCGCCACGCCGCTTGAGCAGTCTACCCCCCGACAATGGACGGGTCATCCTTGAATGTCGGTATACTTGACCTTGCAACCCATAAGGTGTGCGGCACCGAATATCGCTATCCGGTCCGGTGAGCTCTTACCTCACCTTCTCACCCTTACCTGCAGGGCAGGCGGTTATTTTCTTCCACACTTCTCTGCCGTCACCGACAGGTTTCTGTTAGGAACTATGGCACCCTGTGTTGCCCGGACTTTCCTCTTGCCGCTCTCGAAGTCGGCAAGCGACTGACCGCCCCTCTCAATTCCTCGCAAAGTTACAAAAAACTTTCCATACATTCCTCATCACCGCCCCAATTAGCATCCAACTAAACTGTCATATAAAATGTTAACGTTAAAACGTCTTTTAATAAGCCGAAAATTGCAATATATAAATATTTATCATAACTTTGTAAAGTAATAATCTAAAACAAAACAACATATGGAAACGACCGATACCATCCGCATTCCTAATCCTTCAAAGGAATTAGTCGCTTTCATAGAGAAAGCGCAACATCAAAAGAAAGAGCGCATGAAGAAAACCTGCGACAAATACCGAAAGCTAATTAATGGTTAATGGAATCGATAGAGACTTTAATCCCCGATAACGAGGGCAACCATTTAGTGGTTGTCCTTTATTTTTACGATTACAATCATTAGTGTCCACTAAAAAATCAT
>DAAL01000177.1 GCA_001701065.1 Bacteroidales bacterium GP4 | reverse complement strand
AAATTCATTTTTTGTCATCTACTAAAAAATTACAATTAAATTTTTTACAAATGAAAAAATTACTTTTCATGGGGGCCTTAACGCTCCTCGGTCTGTCGGTGACTTCCTGTCACAGCGATGACCCAAACTACGATGATGTTCAACCGCCCAAGGTTGAGGTTGCTCCCAATACGCTTTCCGGAGTCGTAACTACGATGCAGGGACAGCCTATAAGCGGCGCGACCGTATCGCTTGGAAGTACTTCTGTAACCACTGATGCAGAGGGTATCTATCTTATAAGAGATTTACAAGCCGGCACATATACCATTAAAGCCTCGGCTACAGGGATGGTGTCTCAGGAAGCATCGCTTGTTGTCGAAGCTCTCACGACTACACAGAATCTGTCATGGAGCGTCGCCCTCGCCAAGGAAATTGTAGAGGAAGTTAACGTGACAGTTGATGATGGTGGCAATGGTTCGGTTGAAAGTGAGGCGATTGACGGCAATGACAAAGGTGAGATTAAAATTACCGTTGATGTGCCAGCCAATACAGTACCGGAAGATACTAAAATCACAATCGCACCTATCTACACTGAGGAGAGTGCAATCATCTCACGAGCATCTACTCGTGCCACGTCTGAGACTATGCTTATCGGTGCGGATGTAACGTGCAGTGACCCAAATCTTCAGCTTTCAAATCCGCTGAATGTTTCATTCAATGTTGATGAAACCGTAACGGCGAGTGTTGAAACCCGACAGTATGTGAATGGCCAATGGGTTACAGTTGACCATGCTACCAACGAGAATGGAGTTGTTGTCTCTACCAAAAATTTTGGGCCTATCGGCTTGTTCTTCTCTGTCAATATAACACAAACTACAAGTTCGGACCCTCTGACAATCACACCTGATGAGTGGAATAATCTCTACGGCGGCAGTGATGTGATGGCAACTGTGGCTTCATACACATATAAAGTGGGAAGCGAGTATAACGCTCGTGGCGCAAATTCGCTTGAAGCACTTTTGATTGAGCGTCTTGCTTCTATAGTAGGCCCCACCTACAAAGAAGTTAAGGGAGAGTATCCCGTTAATACACTTGTTCCTGTTGGCACTGCCATTAGATTGACTGGCAAACAGGCTAAGACTACAGTAACAGTTACATCTCGCAATCGATCTGTATCCGGAACACAATTCGGCACGGTTTCGGTAACTATCGGCTCATACAACCGTCAGCATAACGGTAGCGGAAATCAGTAAACATCATTACAAAATAACCGAGTAAAGGGGAGGAATTGCCTCTGGTGATTCCTCCCCTTTTACTAACTGACTCATCTCAAAATACAAGTTATTAATGTGCGGAATTGTTGGATATATTGGTAATCGTGAAGCATATCCTATTCTTATAGGGGGTCTTTATCGCCTTGAATATAGGGGATATGATAGTGCGGGGCTTGCACTTTTGAACGAAAACGGCACTTTGGATGTGTTTAAGACCAAGGGAAAGGTTTCTGCTCTTGATAAATATTGCGAAGGTAAAAATACTCAAGGTGCCATTGGGATAGCGCATACTCGTTGGGCAACCCATGGTGAACCGAATGACATTAATGCTCATCCACAGTTGAGTAATTCCGGAAAAATTGCAATTGTACACAATGGAACAATTGAGAATTACGGAGTTTTGAAGGAAGCACTGATAAATAATGGATGCTGTTTCTATAGTGAAACGGATACAGAGGTGCTTGTTGAGTTGATTGAATACGTGAAAACAACTAATGATTGTTCACTTACGGAAGCAGTACGGATTGCTTTGAAGAAGGTCATTGGCGCATACGCAATAGCCGTGCTGGATATTGATAATCCGGATATGATAATTGCCGCACGCAAGAGCTCTCCACTTGCAATTGGCATTGGGGAGGGTGAAACATTTATTGGTTCAGATGCTTCACCTATAATAGAATACACAAACAAAGTAGTGTATCTAAATGATGATGAAATTGCAATCATTAGACGTGACCATGAACTGGAGGTCATGAACCTTGAGAAAGAACACAGTACAATAGAGGTGAAAGAACTTGATCTCGATATTGCCCAATTGGAAAAGGGCGGTTATCCCCATTTTATGCTGAAGGAGATTATGGAGCAACCTAATACCATACGGGATTGTGTGAGAGGTCGTATATATGATAATGGATCAAAGATATTTCTCAATGGAGTCCATCATTTCAAGGAGAAATTTTTGAATGTGAACCGTATAGTTATAGTGGCCTGTGGAACATCATGGCACGCTTCATTGATAGGGAAAAGACTTTTTCAGGAACTTGCGGAGATTCCAGTTACAGTGGAGTATGCAAGTGAGTTTCGATATGGTAAGATGCTCCTTACTCCTAATGACATAGTTATCGCCGTTTCACAATCAGGAGAAACAGCAGACACTCTCGCGGCTATAAAGATTGCGCATGAATGTGGGGCGTTTGTATATGGAATATGTAACGTGATTGGCTCTTCCATATCTCGCGAGGCTGATACCGGCACATATATTCACGTTGGCCCCGAAATTGGGGTTGCCTCAACCAAAGCGTTTACGGGGCAGGTGACTGTTTTGGCTATGCTTGCCGTTGCAGTAGGCCATGTTCGTGGCACTATTGATGATATGGAAGTAGAGAGAATAGCCAAGGCAATTGATGAATTGCCGGAACTAATCACAAAAACTCTCAGACTGAATGAAAAAGTTGAGGAGCTATCAAGAGTTTACACTTATGTACATAACTTTCTGTATCTTGGAAGAGGATATAATTTCCCGTCAGCGTTAGAAGGTGCCTTGAAGCTGAAAGAAATAAGTTACGTCCATGCAGAGGGGTATCCTGCGGCAGAAATGAAACATGGGCCTATTGCTCTAATTGATGACAGGATGCCGACAGTGGTCATTGCACCTAATGATGCGATGCATGATAAAATCATTTCTAATATTCAACAGGTCAAGGCTCGTGGAGGGAAAGTGATTGCCATTATTACAGAAGGTGATAAAGCGATTGCAGAAATGGCAGATGAGGTATTGGAAATCCCGGAAGTACCTGATTGCCTTTCTCCAATAATTGCTTCTATCCCAATGCAATTACTTGCCTATCATATCGCAGTACAAAAGGGTTGCAATGTTGATATGCCCCGCAATCTCGCCAAGTCAGTAACCGTAGAATGATTCATTATGTTGAAAATCATAGCAAAAATTTCACCGGATAAAGATAAGGTAAAGCAGGTAATCTTGTTGTTTATGTAGATGATGGAATTGAGGCTTGTAAAATAAAAACGGGTATTCATTGTGAACCTCGTGAAATTCCAATGGGTCATATGTCTGAAACAATAAACATAATCAAACACTTGTATTCTATTGTAGAAGAATTTCATCATCGTAATTGTCCATACGTAGCAGACATTATTGTTCAACGTTTTCATAAAACCTATGACAAGCAATTCAATCCTAAAGAGATTGAATTTTGTAAATTAGACTCTCGTATTGCCGATGTCTCTATCATAATGGCTTGAAATGACAACGGTTATACAATAAACTTAATAAATAATTGCATAAAACCGAACGCCGCCTCTGGCGGCCAAAATTTTAGGGATTATCAACGAAAAGAGGGGCAATCCGGTTGTGGACTGCTCCTCTTCGATTAGATATGGTCAACTTATGCTCTCTTGCGCTCCTCGATGAGTGAGGTGTTGGCTTTGATGATGTCGGCTATCTGCTTGGTATATTCGCAACTTCCGTTAGCGTATCCTCGGCATTGGATTATACTGCAATCTGAGAGCGCAATTTCGATTGTCGCAATCTGCTTGGTGCCGATATAGGCTACAAGCACCAATGACTCAGACTTGTTGAAATAATGGGCACTACCGACGCATATTGACATTTTTCTTCCGACTTCATAGTAATCGTCTATGGTGTCAAGGGTGTGGAGGTTGATTTGTCCGTCTGACATTGAGAGACCGAAGTAACGGGATTTTAGTTCGATGAACTTGGCTTGGTCTTCGATGGCTCTCTTTCGGTCGGCTTCTCTTCGTTCATCCTCACGTTTGCGGTTTACCTTTCTGACATATAGGTCATGGGCGGAGGTAAGGTCTTCGGGCATTATCAGCGTGGGGGAATGGAGGTCTTTATCCATTATTTCCAACATCCGGATGTAGTCAAACCACTTGGGAACATCGTCAAACCTATATCCGTGGCGCATCGCTATCTTGATTGTATTCCAATACTTATCCACCTCCATAGGTTGATAGGTAAGGTGTCTCACCAATTCCACCTCTCCGGCTTTCATCAGGGTCTCAGCCTTGGGGTTGGTAAGGAGAGCCTTGAAGAGTTTAACCGCATGAATTTGATATGTGGAGTTCTTGAAGCCATTGCGCTTGATGGTGTCAGTTACCCTTATCCTTGGATAAACCCATTGGTCGGCTATGTGTTGGAATGCGTCATTGTCGCGTCTGATTTCCAATGGTGAGCCAAAGGCGAAGCAATCACGATACAAGCCTAAAGTGCGCTGAAGTCCTACGACTGTGGCGTGACCATACTTGTCAATCCAATATTGTCCTATCTCAATGAATGCCGGATTTGCCTTCATTCCCTTTCTGAACTCCACAATCATAAGGAACATTCTGATTACTTGGAAGTCCTTTACTGCCGTGATGATGTTGAAGTATGACTTTTCCCTTAATACTCGTTGGGTGGTAGTCTTGACTTCAACCTTTGCTCCACAATGTGGACAACGGCACATTCCTTCCTCGGCTTCCCACTCGTGACCGCATATCAGACATACGGCTTTACCCTTCTTGTATTTCAGGGCATAGTTGTCGATTGTATGGGTCAGTGCCCACTGCTTTTGGGCGGTGGTGAGTGGGCGAAGCTGCCCACTCATTGCCAATATCTGCTCTTGCTTCTTATTTCTCGGTTTCATAGTCGTATGCTTTAGAAGTCATCTCCGAAGAGATTGGGTTGAACATTGATTTCTTCACCCGCTTTCGGTGCGGTGGCGGTGTGCTTGGGTGCGGTAGCCTTCGGTTGGTTCTGTCTGCGGATTTCTCGGAGTTGTTCTTCCCTATACTGCTCCATAGCCTGCTCCTTTGCTTTTGCTCTCTCGGTGTCGGTGAGTTCCTTTGCAACCGCTATCTTACAGTTGACATTGGGGACATCCTCCAAATTCTCATCGTAATAATGAAGGATTAGACCGAACACGCTATCCGAGTCCATAATGGTGAGTCCGCTTTTCTGCACCTCGTGAGCCACATAGTTCAATGCCTTTTCCAAAGACTTCGCCGGATTTGCGTACTTGATAGCGAGGATAGGGTCGCTTGCGCAACGCTCCTCCATATAGTTACGGACAACCTCCATAACTGCGTTTGATGATTTCATTTCGTTTGCCATAGTCGTGTATATTTTAGAATGTTAATACAAAGTATATCATTGCGATAAGGGTCAGTATGCTGATGAGCCAGCCAATACCTCTTATCATCGGTTTCACTACCACCCAAAGGACAATCCCGATTATCATTCCGAGTATTATCCCGACCACCTTAGTCAGCCGTCTTAATGCGGTATGAGCTGGTGATGGTGTGAAGCTCGTATTTCTAATATGTCGGTTATTCTGTGTCATAAGGCGATATTTTTTTATTTGATTTTCCGCTTAATGCGTCTAATCACTGTTTGAAGTATGTTCGCTCGTTTACTATCCCTGCGTGACGGGGAAATAGCGGGCTGTTCGCCGACGGCAGGAAAATACTACCGAAAAAGTATTAGCCGGAGCTTGCGTAGGCAAATACCTTTTTTGTGTGGAGATTTTTCTGACAGGCGGCAAAAGAATAGCCCGTTCCCGGCACGTTATTCCATCACGAGCGAATATGCTTTCCAATAGTTGATTGCATTATGCTGAAATTGCCGAATAAACATAGAGCCGAAGTGCCTCTTTGGAGACACAGAATAACCGACATACGGAAATGTTTTTTCTAAAATCAGTCGAAGTGTTACCTACATGAAATTTGAAATGCCACACTCCCGGAAAAGCGAATGTATGTGACGGAATCAGGAAATGGAGGTTTGCCGTAATGCACGGAGGCCGTCACATTCTTTCGCATCGTGGAGTGCTGATAACGGAAGAGTGGCGCGACGGCAAAAGTAACGAGTAATGGAGCGGGCGTTAAAAAACACGGAGTTACTGAAACAGCAAGAGTTGGAAATGCGACGTCTCCGGCGCAACCAACTCCGGCTGTCAGTTACTCGGTGTTCAGACTGCTCTCGTTATCTGGCAATGCGGTCAGCGGTAGTGCCGGACTCGCTCCAAACACCGCTGACGGCATTGTCCTCCCCCTTGAAATGTTTCGCCATACGACCGCAATGCCCAGCCGTCGCGCCTCTCTAAAGTTTATATTGAGTTTATATTGCAAAAAATTACGGTTCCAAATAACTTTAATTAACATTGCGGTGCAAGATTTAGCCAGCGTCATGAGCTAATTTTGCATCCAAAAAAAAATGAGAAATATAGAGAAACTCAAGCAAGCACGCAGTCAATACCAATGGAATGATTATTTCACCTCTCGCTCTATCCGTGAGCAATATCCTGAATGCCGTGGAGTTGTCTTGACAGGGAAAATGACATTTCTGTCCGGTCTTGGGAAATTCGAGCAGGAGATACATCGCGTTTTCAATCCCGAAGATAGATTGTATTGTCATTATGAATGCAACAACAAGGATTGCACCGGTAATGGATTTTCCTTGACCTCCTATATGACTGAAAGCATACGATCCGGGAAAGTTGTCGAGGGGGAACTTAATTGCGACGGAAAGGAGGACTGGAAATATCTGAATGTCTCCGGCTATTCCTGCATGACGACGTTCAAGTTCAAGTTTACGCCCGAGGTTGAATGAAGCACTGACGGGATTAGACTCAATTTTCTTGGATATATCGAAAATTATGGCTAATTTTGTAGTCTCACTACGGAAGTGAGGGCAATTTTAGACAAAACATCGAATGATACGCGAATTTTGGATTGAAAACTACCTGTCGATTCGGGAACGTCAGACAATGAACTTTGAAACAGAAGGCAATGACGAGAACTGGATGAGTGCCGAAGTTGCTCAAGGTGTTAATGTCGGACGTGTCGGCATAATATTCGGAGCAAACGCTTCCGGTAAATCGAATATGCTCAAAGCCATGCTAAATGTCTTTGAACTGCTCTTTATTGACCGAAAGGACAGAAATGAGAAGGTTTATTCTGAAATGCCATTTGCCTTGACCGCAGAACAACCGACCAAGATGCACGTTTCATTTTATGCTTCCGGCATTAGATATGATTACACGGTCTCATATCATGCAAGTCATATTATAAAGGAGGAACTTTATTACTATCCCAATAAGAGTAAGTCGCTTTTCTATGAGAGAAATTTTGTAGATGATGACAGTCAATGTGAAATCAAATTCGGAACAAGCGTCGGAATCAAGACAAAAACTCTCAGGGTTCTCCGTGAGAACACATTGAACAATCATTCTGTGCTCTCAACATACGGAAAGGTTGCCTTGCCTGATGATGCTGCAAAGATAGCTGCTCTATACAATTGGATAAAGACCCATGTCCATGGTGTCAACAATGACAACGCTCAAATAATAACCCTTCTTAAAGAGGTGAATGAGGATACCCGAAAGAAGCGTTTCTTTATAGAAATGCTTAAAAAGGCCGATTTCAACATTTCGAATTTCAATGTCCTCTCAGATGGTATGACCAATCATATTGAGTTTGTCAATACGTCGGAAGATGGTAATTTTATGTTGCCGCTATCAACGCAATCCGCCGGAACAATAAAATATCTGACAGACCTCAGTTATCTGTATGATGCCATAACCGGAGACCATATCTATATGCTCGACGAATTAGGCGAGGATTTGCATTATGATCTGCTTCTATATTATATACAGGTGTTTCTCGCCAACTCCCGGCAGTCTCAACTGTTCTTCACCACTCAGGAGATGACGTTGCTCTCAGAGGATCAGTTTAATGAAAACCGCCAATCTGTGTGGTTTGTTGAGAAATTATCAGAAACCGCTGCTTCTGAATACACAAGAGCTGACAAGCTTGGACTTCACAAGAATCACTCCCTTTACAATTCTTACCGTATAGGACGATTCGGCTCGAAGCCCGTATTGGGTTCGCCTTTCATCTTAAATCAGGATTGAGCCATGCCAAAAGTCAGGAAGCAAACCACCGTGATTATCGGTGAAGGACCGACGGAGTTTTTCTATCTCAATTCATTGAAGGATGAATTCCGTCAGTTGCAGAGCATCAAGCCGGACACTCCGAAGAATACGAGTCTGCGCGAATTGGAACGCTCGATCGAGTTAGCAATTTCAATGGGTTATGACAGGATTTTCTGTCTGATTGACATGGACAATAAGAAGAAAGACCCGACGAGTTGGGCGGCATATTCTGAATTGAAAAGGAAATATCACGGCAAGAAAGTCAACAATGAGAAAAAGGGAATCAATTATGAAGTCCGTTTCTTTGAGACTGACCGCTGCACCGAACTGTTCTTCCTTTATTATTTCAAATATACCGGACAAAACTATGCCGATTCAAAAAGCATCGAGGACGAACTATGCCGAATATGCGGCTACGAGAAAACCCAACGCTTTTTCAGGACACATCCATTACATCAATACTTCCGGAAGAAAGGGGGAGATTTATTCAATGCCATTGAAAACGCATTGAAATCTGAGAAATGCCTGACTGACGGAGAACGGGATCATACCTATTCCGAGATAGGCTCAATGTTCAAAGAACTGGGAATTGTCTGATTATGTCACACTATTGTTGGAAATGCGGACAGTATCTCGCAAACGAAAAGTATTCCGGAAAAGGTCATGCACGGCATATCTGCAAGAAATGCATGGCGGAAGAACGCGCACATCGCCGTGAGATACTGAAACAGAGGCGGGAGCGTGGGGAGATTCCTCCCATTGTGCAGAAGCCGCTTTCACCGGAGGTTGTTGAATATGTCGAGAAGGAGATAATTCCTCGCTACGCCGGATTTGACAAGGCTCATCAGGAAGACCATGTGAGAATGGTAATTGAGCAAAGCCTTAAACTTGCCGAACATACGCCGTCCTATAATTTGGATATGGTATATATCATCGCCGCATTCCATGACCTTGGTCTTGTCAACGGCCGTGAAAACCATCACAAAGATTCACGGAAGATTCTTGAGACGGATGATTTTATCAAGGCGCATTTCAACCGGAAGCAGATTGTGACGATGGGCAGAGCCGTGGAGGATCATCGCGCATCAAATCAAAAGAGACCGAGGAATGGATATGGAATGATAGTCGCCGAAGCCGACCGATTCATAGATGCTGAAACTATAATACGCAGGACTATACAGTACGGCCTATCCAACTATCCGGACCTTGACGAATCCGGGCATTTTGAAAGAACGATTCAACATCTCAATGAGAAATATGGCCCCAAGGGGTATCTGAAAGTGTGGATTCCGTGGAGTGAAAACGCCGTAAATCTAAAGAATCTGCGTGTTCTTATCAATAACAAATTTGGCATTTCCGAGATTTTCAGCCGTATTTATGAAGAAGAAATTTCCACAAAATAATTTACTATTAACATTTCTTAACTCCGAGACTGTTGTGTACATCAGCAAAAATGACTAATTTTACAGCGTCGAAAGAAAAACGACGAAGAACATTGAAGCTCGATAGTGTGCGTGACGTGTACGCATAAAGGAAGGCTGAAATATCAACTTGATACTCAATGTTTTAAAGATATATTGTGAATCCCAGGCGGATCACAGTGGTGTCGTGAAA
>DAAL01000221.1 GCA_001701065.1 Bacteroidales bacterium GP4 | reverse complement strand
GCTGGTTGATCAAATCCAGCTCAGCATGGCTGCGGGTGATTATATTTGTATATCCTTGGCGCTTTAGTTCGCGGACTATGGCGGAACCGACCATACCGCGATGGCCTGCGACATATATTTTACTATCGGTTTTCATCGTTTTCGTCGTTTTCACCGATTATTTTGTTATAATATATAGTTAAATATGAAAATTCCCAATTATGATAACGAGTGATTTCAAGGATCTTAGAATCTGGAAGCAATCAATGGATATTGTAACTGATATCTATATGCTGTTAGATAAGCTGCCGAATGTCGAACAATATGCCTTAGCGGATCAAATTCGAAGATCTTCGGTTTCAGTGCCATCAAATATAGCTGAAGGACAACGTAGGAATTCAAATAAGGATTTTATCCGTTTTTTATCAATCTCCAGAGGTTCTTTAGCAGAACTCGAAACGCAGCTGATACTCTGTGTTCGACTGAGGTATCTTGAAGAAACATCAATAAATGATATCCTCATACGCATGAAATCTGTAGATAAAATGATTGTGAGTCTAATAGGCTCCTTGGATAGATAGTTTTCATAGTATCTGTGACAACGTTGACAACGCTGACAACGCTGACAACACGATTAATCGCGTCTACGGATTTTAATTGGAATTCCTTCTTTTGGTCGTTTTTCAACGACCAAAAGTAAGTGTCCTCCACCACCTGCTCCGAGCATTTTGTGTGCAAGGGATTTATGCTTCCATTTGTCAATATGCTCCTGAACACCATGTTGCATCATTGCTGGGAACATGGAAATTTGTGCGTGGAAGGAGTCTTGAAAGGATTTGGCGAAGGACTTTAGGTCTTTTGCCATGATGGCATCCCAGCAACGGTATGCTGCATCCGTCAGATCCTTTACTTTCTCTTGTGTTATGTCCTTTCCTTCAACTACCGAACAGCCAGGGCGGCGTGGGAACATCGGGACGACGCAGAGATGGTCTTCAAGCCAAGATAGGATATCCTCATCATGTATAGTCTCAATCTTCTCTGGCCAATAATGTCCATCGTAGTAGTGACGGGATAGACCAGAGATACAGATTCCTATTGCATCCTGTGCTCCAGATATGTGCCCTTCGTTTTCCGGGTCATTCTCGAAACAGAAGAGGAGTCTGGCAAGCATTTCCTCATTGTAGGCAGGAAGTTCGTATGGCCATATCTTCTTGGCGGCATTTCGGGTTGAGGTCGACATGCCTCCACGTTCCATGAACTCATGGGTCGGTTCGATAGAAGCAGTTATCGCCCAACCAGCCCCATGCTCTGATACATATGGTTGGTCAATCCAAGTTCCCGCTATGTCCACACGGTATGGAAGTGTAGACGCTTTGCGTCCAGATGTCAATCCAACGGTATTGTCACCAAAACTAAAACTCTGAGCCCAATCCTGCGAACTCGGTTCACCGATGAATGCATCTTTGACGTAGCGGAGAGCTTTTACCATATAAAGGCGCTCTTGCTCGGAGCATATAGGCTTGCGACCCTTTTGTGTCTCAAAAGCCTTGTCAGAGCCAATAGCTACATAAAGGTCGCCGTACTTCGATGCCTCCTTCAGAAAAGAAACATGCCCCGAATTAAGCAAATCAAAAAATCCACTAACCAAAACCTTTTGGTCTTTGGTTTTCATCGTTTTCACCGTTTTCGCCGTTTTCATAGATTTTATTGGGTGGTTGTCGCTGGGGTTATAGAGACTCGTTGACAACGATGACAACGATGACAACGACGACAACGCTGACAACTACTTGACTATTCCTTTCTCTAAGAATTCTGCAAGATTTGTGCGTACATGATCGCCAGCTCGTTCTACGGCTACTTTCGCCATGTCGGCGTCGACCATCAGATTGACAAGCTGCTCAAAGGATGTCTTCTTTGTCGGGTCCCAACCGAGTTTTTGCTTTGCCTTTGTCGGGTCGCCCCATAGGTTGACAACGTCAGTCGGACGATAGAAATCGGGTGATACTTCGATTACTACTTTACCTGTTGCCTTGTCGATACCTTTCTCGTTCACGCCTTCTCCTTCGAACTCCAGTTCAATTCCAGCGCGACGGAAGGCATAAAGACAGAACTCTCTTACGGAATGTTGTTCACCAGTAGCGATTACGTAATCCTCAGGTTCTGGTTGCTGGAGGATAAGCCACATGCATTCCACATAATCTTTTGCATATCCCCAATCGCGTAGCGAATCAAGGTTACCGAGATAGAGTTTTTCCTGTTTGCCTTGTGCTATACGAGCAGCAGCAAGTGAAATCTTGCGAGTGACAAATGTCTCCCCTCTTCTCTCCGACTCATGATTGAACAGGATGCCGGAACAGGCAAACATATTGTATGCCTCACGGTATTCCTTGACAATCCAGAAACCATATAGTTTTGCAACGGCATAAGGACTGTAAGGATGGAACGGAGTCTTCTCATTCTGTGGCACTTCCTCCACCTTGCCGTAAAGTTCCGATGTAGATGCCTGATAGAATCGGCAGGTTTCGGCAAGACCGCACTGGCGAATACCTTCGAGAAGACGAAGAACACCTGTCGCGTCAACATCTGCAGTGAACTCCGGAGAATCGAAACTCACCTGAACATGGCTTTGGGCAGCGAGATTATATACTTCGTCAGGACGCACCTTATTGAGAACCTGGATAATCGACATCGAGTCGCCGAGGTCAGCGTAGTGCAGGTGAAACTGTGGATGACCTTCCAGATGTGCAATACGTTCGCGGAAATCCACCGAGGAACGGCGGATAGTGCCATGCACGTCATATCCTTTTTCTATGAGTAGTTCGGCAAGATAGGAGCCGTCTTGGCCGGTGATGCCGGTGATAAGCGCTGTTTTCATAAATTGCGTGTTATGCGTTGATTGTTTTGCGTAGCGCATATTGCGTTTTGCGAGATGAGAGAGGCTATTTCTTGAAGAGGCGTTTGAAGGAGCGGGCTGCCTCCTTCGGATACAAACGGTGGAAGCGCTTCTTCTCGATTATCGACTTGTCGTAGTAGACATGGTCGCCATTCTGGTCGCGATATGGCTGGTCGTCGTAATCATCCTTTCCGCTACCCTTCAGCGACACGGCAAGTGCTATCGCCAGCACCACCGCCAGCATTATCAGTATTATTATAAGTATTATCATTTGTTCGAATTATAAATTATTAAAGATTAAAGATTAAATTATCTTTTATCTTTTGTTGTCATCGTTGTCGTCGTTGTCAGAGTTCAGTGTTCAGATTTCAGTCTTCAGACTTTTCTGGTATCTGGAATCTGGTCTCTGGAATCCGACTCTCCGTCAAGGACCTGGTATTTCGAATGTTGCGATTTGAACTCGGGGACGATCGCCTTCATCCCGGCCACGATCTGCATGTCGTCGCGGTCGGAGGAGGT
>DAAL01000014.1:315-4384 GCA_001701065.1 Bacteroidales bacterium GP4 | reverse complement strand
ACATTGACCCAAGGCAATTCATATCGTTCCACACATTGGCGCCAACGCTCCTCCGTTTCATTACAGTCGACTCCTAATATTTCAAGCAAAGACGCATATTTTTCGTACACCTCTTTAAGCTCCGGAATGCCTTGTATGCTGAAGCCGCACCAGCTTCCCCAAAAATCTATTACAGTCCATTTGCCACGAAAATCAGAAAGCGACACACGATTTCCGTTAATGTCCAAGAGAGTAAAATCCGGAGCTTCCATAATCCCCGACTCAAGCTCTGCAGTCCTTTTTTCAGCAAGAAGCTTCTTTTCAACATAAGCCTTCTTCAACTCTATCTCAGGAAACAGAGGCGATGACTTCAACGAACTATCACTTAGCATCGATTCGTTCAAAAAGTCATAGGCTTCCAAAAAGTCTTCTCCGTCGAGCTTACAAATAGCATATATGGCTGCGGGATTATAAGGATTATTGAATACATAGTCCTTAAAAAATCCATTATATTCAGCTTTGAATTTTTTCCAAACATTCATCTTATCATCCTCATCGGAGGTCGCCAGTATAAGCTCATTAGCTATGCGCTCTTTTTCACGCAACTTTGCCTCAGAAGCCTTGATTTCACATATCCCTTCCATAAGGGAAGAACCTGTAACGGTATATCCTATAGGCGATTCAGAAGTTATATCTACGATAAGTCTATCACCGGGTTCACAATAGAGGTCAACAAGATTCCGCATCCCCTTCAATACCATCAGATATCGGGCGAAACCTTCCGTATCAAGATCTATCTTGAAAGTCTTGTCGACGGGACATATTGTATCCACAAAAACCCTCCTTTCGGCAGCAGGTTTCCTGAAATCTGACAGCAGTGTATGCCTAACATAGACGGAATCTACATCACGGTCAAGGATATTGACTGTTATTTGCGCCGATAATGAAATAACCGACATTACCACGCTCACTGAAATAGTTATAAATTTTATCATCTTATTGTTTAGAGCAAATTATGAAAGCACATCTCCGTCTATTTTCATTGCAAAGCCGATTCTATTGCTTTCCAAATTTCAACTCCGCGGATATTACGTGCTGCAATAGTACCATCAGGAGCAAAAAGAATTATCATCGGGATTCCATCAAACCCATATTCTTCCATAGGCTTCATTCCGGCATCAATTATTTGCGACCATTTATATCCTTCTGATTGAATCGCCTTAATCGTATGCTCTGGATCATCCCATGTCGCAACACCCAGAATCTCAAATCTCGGGTCGGAACCATATTTTTCATATACAGGTTTTAATGTCGTTGATGCCTCCTGACGACATGGCATACACCAACTTGCCCAAAAATCGACAAGAACATACTTTCCTTTTCCCACATAATCAGATAATTTTGATATTTTGCTGTCGACATTCCGCCCTTCAATATCTTTAAACATTGCTCCTTTATCCGTAACGGCAGCTTTTTCCATTTTGGTATTCCACATATTTGTGAAATTTAACGACAAAAGGTACGGCGATAAAGTATCATATATTTCCCGCCATTCATCAGGAGTAGACTCAAATGCGAAAGAACGCAAAGCTATCTCGCCCAATGGATTATCCAAATTGTCATAGAGAACCGATTTATTAAATTCAAGAAATATCTTATTAACTGACATTTTAATTTCTTTTTTCAATATATACAATGAGTCAGTAGATATCTTCCTTTTTTGCAACCCACGATTAAGGGCTCGTGAAATACTTATGAAATTATTAGTTTTAATCCAATAATCCCTTAACATCATATTCAAGCTATCACCGAAAAGCGGCGCATGGTTTTCAAAATCTACAACTACTTCTCCGGGACTTAAAATCAAATTAGCATATTCATAACCAACATCGATTCTTGCGTTCCCCGATTTATGCGAACTTGATTTCAATATAAGTTTACCATTATTGACAATTGCCGAATCAATAATCATATCATTATCATAAAACTTAAGATAAGCTTTTTCTCCATCATACTCCGATGAATTAAGATCACCGGTGATTGTATATTCAAAGGCTGATGATGAAAATGCAATAAATAACATTATTGCTAACACAAATAAATTATGCATAACTATTTGCCAAGAAGATGCTTAAATTTAGAATTCGCTCAAATCTCATGCTTTTGCACGGACTTTATTCTTTATCCTTTTTATATCGTAACTCCACCAAAAACGAAGTGACCAGTCCGAGACCGCCGAAGAACAGCACCGATCCCCCCATTACCATTGATGGCACACCCCAGGACAATGATTGTTGCAAATGCTGTACTTCGGGGAATAAAGCGTAAGCCACCAGTACGCCCACGAATATTCCAAGACCCAGACCTATTAACAATCCACCGATACGAAGCGCCACGAACTTTCCGCCAAAGTTGATGCTATCTCTATCAAGCGATAATCCTGACAGATTCAAATCCTTGTTGGAAAGATTTTCCATCTTCTCAATCAGCATAATGCGTTCACGACGGCACACAAAAAGTTTAAACACCTTGTAGATCGCAAGAAAAACCATACCCGCAACCAACGGCACTGAAATAAAATCCATAATTATAAAAGTTTTTAAGTTAATATTTTGTTTCTTTGTACTCGTTTAGACGCACAACCGCCGAAAAGGTTACACTATCCCGAAAATTATTTTTTTTCGCGCTCCCGTTGTAACCTTTTCAAAAAGGATGCATCTAATATAACAGAATGAAAAATGACGAACCACATATAATATCCGAAATACTTGCAGGAAAAGTAAGGCGATACGACACCATTGTCGACCGCTACAGCCATCAGGTATTTTCTCTGATAGTACGTGTGGTTCAGAATGCGGAAGAAGCTGAAGAGTTGACTCAGGACACATTCCTGAAAGCGTTTCAAAATCTTACGCGATTCCATGGGGACTCGTCATTCTCCACTTGGCTTTATAGGATAGCCTACAATACAGCTCTTACCGCAGCGAGAAAGCAGCAAGTCCCTATGGTGAACTTCGAAGCTGAATCGCTGGCTGACCTTTCCGATGCCAAAGTCGATGAGATGCTTGACGACCCTAATCCCACGGAGCGGATGCTAAACCGGCTCCAATGTGCCATTGACATGCTTTCACCCGAAGAGCGGGTCATTGTCACTTTATTTTATTTGGAAGACCGTCCAATTGCCGAAATTTCCCGCATTGTCGGGATAAAAGAAGGCACATTGAAGGTCCGACTGTTGCGTATACGTAAAAAATTGTATTTACTTATAACCCAAATGCAAGATGACAACGACTAACAACACCCATTCAGCACTACATAAAGCATTGAAGCATTCCGTAGAAAAGGATGCTCCGAAGCTTTCCTCCAACTTCACTTACCTCACCATGCTTAAAGTTGCCAAGCTCAATGAGGAGATGGCACGCAAGCGTGAACGCCGTTCCCTCATCTGGACTATAGCCATAGCGCTATTCATGATTATCTCCGGAGGCACAGTCATAGGAGTGTGGTTCGGGGAGGAGATTGTGAAATCATTCAGCAATGTCGGGTCATCAATAGGTGAAAGTTTCAGCAAAGACACCTGGACTATCACCCCGTTCATGATTATATTCTCTCTGTCCATAACCATCCTGCTTGTAGCCGATCACGTCCTCAGGCGCATCTATATGAAACGACACCCCGACAAGTGACGCGCTCACCCTTTGTGATGACGTGTCATGCTGAACGCACGTCGTGAGAATATGACCATGGGAATAGTGCCCCCTACTCCCAGCATAAACACTACTCCGGCAGTCACAAGCCCGTTGTAGAAAAGCATGTTCAGGTATTGGTCCTGGACATCAGGGTTAGAAAGATTCTGAACAAATAGAATCATGGCGTAGGCAGTGCGGTAAGCGTACATTCCCGGAATCATAGGCAACAACGCCGGGATGAACAGCACCGAACTTGGACAATAGATGTGTTTCCCTATCCACACTGCGCCAAGCCCTATCACAAAAGCCGCGATGAAGGACGATGTCACTATGTCGCAATCACAGTAGTTCATCAAGTAGAAACGAAGTGCATGTCCCACAGCCGCAAGAAGAGCTATCCT